>JAQCHM010000422.1 GCA_027730885.1 Actinomycetota bacterium
GTACTCCCGATGCGAAGGGGGTGGGTTGGGTTGGGGGTCAGCGGGAGGCGAGTTCGGCGGTCGCGGACGGCTCGGGCTGACGGATGAACACCTCGAGGCCGAACGCTTTGGCCAGCAGACTCGAGCGGTCAGTGGCACCGTAGATCTCGATGTCCAGATCCACCCCGGGATCACCAACCGGCTCGATCGTGATGGACTCGCCGTCCTCGACGTAGACCCGCACGGCCCGAACCACCCCGGCGTGGCGCCGATCGAGCCCGATGGCGACCCGGAGCAGGCCGGCCAGCACGGTGACGATGTACTGATCGCGTTCGGACAAGTCCCCGAACTCACTGTGCTTGGGCGATGGGTGGCCCTTGCGGTGGTACCGAGCAACGAGGGCCATCAGCTCGATCTCGTGCTCGGAGAACCCGGTCAGGTGCTCGCTGTTCCGGACGACGTAGTACGTGTGCTTGTGGTGACTCGAGTGGCTGATGAACAGCCCGACGTTGTGCACGACCGCCGACGAATACAGGATCTCGCGCTCGAAACGACCAAGCCCGTGGAGTCGGGTGGTTCGATCGAAGAGTTGTGTGGCCAGGTCCGCGGTGCGGAACGCATGCTCGGGGTCGGGATCGAGCTGACGAGACAGCCGCTGCACGTTCGACGCCCTGAGATCCGCCAGGCGATCGAGACCCACGTGCGGTGCGCCGCCGAACCGGTCGAGCAACACCCCCTCGCGGAGCGCGTACTCCGAAACCACCATCTCGTCGATGTGCAGGGCCGCGAAGATCTCGTCGAGGAGGATGGCCCCGCCCATGATGATGTCGAGGCGACGTTCCTCCAGACCGCCCATGGTGCGCCGGCTCACGGGGGTCGACTGCTCGAGCACCTGGACCAGCTCGTCGAGCTCGGCCTTGGTGAAGGTCGTCCCGTTGATCTGGCGAATGTCCTCCTTGCGCCGGGCGGCGATCATGGCCGCCGCCGTCTCGATGGTTCCCGAGCTGCCGATGGCCACCTCGGGTTGGTGACCCGAGAGCTCCACCGCCATGGGCACCAGGGCATTGCGGGCATAGCGCCGACACTCGTCGACCGACCCGGGCGCGGCGACGCCCCCCGGGAAGAATCGCTCGGTCAACCGGATCGCTCCGAGCTTCATGCTGCGGGTCTCCAGCGCCTGTTCCCGTTCGCCGATGACGAACTCGGTGCTACCGCCCCCGATGTCGACGACGAGTCGCCGCTTGTCGAACACCGGCAGGGCCTGAAGGACGCCGAGGTGGATGAGGCGGGCCTCCTCGAATCCGCTGATGACCTCGACCTCCACATCGACCAGCGCGGAAGCCCGATCGAGGAATTCTTGCTTGTTCTCGGCCTCCCGAACGGCACTGGTGGCCACGATCGAGATGTCCGATACCCCGAGACTCCGTGCGCTGCGCACCATCCGCTCGAGCGCCTCGAGCCCACGTTCGATTGCCGCCGGGGCGAGGAGCTTCATCTCTCCTGCCCCTGAACCGAGCCGGACCATCTCCTTCTCGGTCGTCAGGAGATCGAAACCTCCGTCGCCGTCGGCCCGAGCGACCACGAGGTGCATCGAGTTGGAACCAATGTCGATGGCTGCGTGCAACGCTCCGCTGCGGGAAGCGGACGATCCGGGCGGCGTGTCGGAGGAGGCGACCATCTAGCCTCCAAGGCTATGGCTTGGGTCCTCCCCATCCGCGCATCGACGAGGGACACCGACGTTCTCTCGTCGGTGCTGTGGGAGTTCGGACCCACTGGCATCGCCGAACTACCATTCGACGAGCGGACCGAGCTCGTCGCCGGTTACGAATCTGAGGCCGATGCAGCCCGCGCCCTCGAGGCCCTCGCCGACGTCACCCTCGGATCGGCAGGCGCCGAAGCGACAGTCGACATCGAGCACGGGGCCGTGGGTTGGGACGGTCCGCCCACCAACGAGGTCACCTTCGGCCGGCCCGGCGAGCCGCCACACCACATCGTCATCGAGTCCGGTCACGCGTTCGGCCACGGCAACCACCCCACGACCGCGCTGGTGTTGGAGCTGGCGGCACGAACCATCGAGCCGGGACACCGCGTGCTCGACGTCGGCACAGGTACCGGCGTACTGGCGATCGCTGCCGCCCGGCTGGGTGCCCGCAGCGTCGTCGCGGTCGACAACGACCACGCTGCCCTCGCCGTTGCTGCTGCCAACATTGCGACCAACCTCGCGAACCGGGACGTGGTCAGGTTGTCCGACGCGCTCGACGCAACCGACAAGCTGGGGTTCGACGTGATCCTCGCCAATCTCCTCGTGGCCGACCTCCGACCGCTGGCCTCGAGCGTGCGAGAGCGCCTGGCTCCAGGGGGCACGCTGATAGTGAGCGGCTGCCTGGTCGACCAACAGCCCGCCGTCGAAGCGATCCTCGGTGTCGCGAACCAGCAAGTCGAACGTGACGGGTGGCTCGGCCTCGTCTTCGGTTCGTTCGTCGATGACCCCGAACCGGAGGTCCCGTGACCGGGCCGAAGGTCGCCACTCCGGACCTGGTCTGGTACGCCGCCTACGGATCGAACCTCTGCCGCAATCGCTTCGTGCGCTACCTCGAGGGCGGGCTCGTTCCCAACTCCGACGGCGTCGTGCAGACCGGCGCACGCGATCCGGCGCCACCGTTGACCGATCGCCCCTACGAGATCGATCGCCTGCTGTACTTCGCCGGCGCGTCCAAGACCTGGGGCAACGGCGGTGTGGCCTATCTGGACGCAGACAAGCGCCCGGGTGAGCCGGCGCTCGGTCGTCTGTGGCTGATCACCGGCCAACAGTTCGAGGACGTCTATCGACAGGAGAATCGCTTGCCGCCGGAGTGGAGCGACGCCGGGGGCCTCGAGCCGAGCTGGCGGCCGCTCCTCGGCGACGGCTCGGCGATGCCCACTGACCGCCCGTACGGCCGACTGCTCTTGCTCGATCAGGTCGACGACACACCCGTCATCACCTTCACCGGCCTCCGCCGACACCTCGAACCGAACCCGCCGCACCAGAGCTACTTGGCGATCATCGCCCGAGGCATCGAGGAAGCATGGGGCCTCGACGCAGCCGGCGCCGGGCGTTACCTCGCACGAGTAGGCGAGGGCTAGCAGGGTGCTGAAATTCGGTTGGGGTGCTCGCGTTCGTCGCCTGGATGGAAAAGAATGGGGGT
>JAQCHM010000423.1 GCA_027730885.1 Actinomycetota bacterium
GACCGACTCGGCTTCGTTGCGCGTCGGAACGATGAGCGTCACCCGGCACTGGGGGCTCGGCGACCGTGAAGTGGTCGCCCGATGGGGGCCCCGACCCGCGGCCGCACTCGGACTGAAGGTGAGCAAACCCAACGCCAACGCGGCCAGGAGGAGCGAGACCACACCGTTGTTCTCGAGGAGCACGACGCCGGCCTGTGGCCCGACCGGCAGCACGACGAACGCCGCGACCGCGGTGACCGTGAGATAGGCGCGGTTTGGATTACCCGCCGATGCCGCGGCCCACAACATGAGGCCCCACGTGAGATACCAGGGCTGGGTCGTCGGATGAAGCACCGCGAGCAGCAGCAGACTCCACGCGAGAGCGGTCACCGCCGAGCCCTTCCTCCGGAACAAGAGCCAAGCGGTGAACACCGCAGCGAGGAGCAAGCCCGACATCCGCGCAGCCGAGAGCACCCGACCGGCATCGACCCCCGTGACGAAATGCACGGCGCCACCCAGGACCCGTGTCACGCTCAGGTAGGCATCGGCCGGCGCTGCGTTCATCAGGGCGTCGATCCATCCCCAACCCCAACCGGTGACCCGGCCCGAGAGGGCGATCACCGCGAACGCCTCTCCTCCCGCCACCACGGCGCGCACGACGCGGCGGGAAGGTCGACCGGCCTCGAGCACCCAGGGCCAAGCCAGGAAGGCGGCACCCAGGATCCCGGGCATCTTGATGGCGGCCGCGAACGCACACAGGGCTATGCCCACAAGGCGCCATCGCGGACGAAGTCCGATGGCCACGCCGCCGACCAGGAACGCCAGCATCAATGCCTCGTTGTGGGCACCCGAGACCAAGTGCAGGAGCACGAGGGGATTGGCGACGGCCAGGACGATGGCATCGACCGGATCCCGGCCGAGCGACCGAGCGATGTGCCACACCCCCACCGCGGTGACCGCCAGCCCCAGCACGGCGAGCGCCCGGAAGGCAAGGACCTGGTGGACGAGTTGTTCTGCGGGCGAGGACTCCTCTCGTGAGCCCACCGTCGAGGAGACGAGCGAAGAGACGGCGACGAATACCGGGCCATAGACCACGGGGGCGTCGAGGTACAGAGGATCGACCGGCCCGAGGACCGGATCATCGCCCAGCGCAGCGGGACCCTGCCGGTAGACGTCGAAACCCTCGTCGGCCAACCGACCCTGTGCCGCGTAGGCGTAGACGTCCCTGCTCCCGAGTGGGGGACCGGCCAGCAGGGGCAGGGCCCACACCGAGACCACGAGCGCAACCACCGCGGCCGACGCGCGCCGACCCCGGAGGTCGCGACGCAACTTGAGCCAGGCCCGAACCAGGAAGATGAGCCCGGCGTAGAAGACCACGAGTGCAGCCAGGAGATCGACTCGGGGTCGCACGGGGATGGCGGGCACCGTCCAGAGCCGCTGAGTCGGCTCGTTCCCGGCTGCGCCTGCGAGCGTGCCGCCGAGGACGATGAGCACGGTGCTGAAGAGTCCGAAGGCCAGGGCGCCCCACGGCATCGAGCCCCGATGGGACGCGCATGAACCCAAGCATCTCGGCCAGGCACGGCGGCTCTTGCGCCCCTGTCGAACGTCAGTGTCGGTCCCGGTGATGGACGAGAGTCTAGGGATCGAGTTGGGCTAGACATGCGACATGCCGATTCTCCATCCCGATGACCTCCATGCCTTCGTCCGTGACACGTGCGCCCAGCTCGGCAGCACCGAGACCGAACAGCACCTCGTCGCCGATCAGCTCGTCGGGGCCAACCTCGCCGGGCACGACTCGCACGGTGTCGGCATGCTCCCGGCCTACGTCTGGGGCGCACTCAGCGGCGAGCTCGCCGTCAACAGCCATCCGACCGTCGTCCAGGACCTGGGCGCCCTGAGCGTGCTCGACGGCAACATGGGATTCGGTCAGGTCAACGGCTTCGAGACCATGGGGCACGCGATCGACCGGGCACGAACCCACGGTGCGGCCATCGTCGGCCTTCGCAACAGCTACCACATCGGACGCATCGGCCACTGGGGCGAGCAGTGCGCGGCGGCCGGCATGGCCTCGCTGCACTTCGTCAACGTGTCAGGTCACTCTCCGCTCGTCGCCCCCTACGGTGGCCGCGAGGCTCGGTTCGTGACCAACCCGATCTGCCTGGCCATTCCCGGCGGCCCCGAGCGAAACGGCCGCCCAACCCCTCGGGTGATGCTCGACATGGCGACGTCGAAGATCGCCGGCGGCAAGGCCCGGGTTGCCATGGAGGAGGGCAAACCGCTCCCGCCCGACACCATGCTCGACGCCCAGGGCCGGGTCACCACCGACCCGTCCGGCATGTTCAAGAACCCGAAGGAGGGCGCGCTCATCGCGCTCGGGGACCACAAGGGTTCGGGCCTGGCCATCATGGCCGAGCTGCTCGGAGCGGCGTTGATCGGCGGCCCGACCATGCAGCCCGGGAACAAACGGGCCAGCAACCGAATCGTCAACAACATGCTGTCCATCGTCATCGACCCCGATGCCACCGGAGCGGGCGACGGTTTCGCGGCCGAGGCCGAGGCCTTCTTGCAGTACGTCCAGAGCTCCGAACTCCGCGAGGGATTCGACGAGGTGCTCTTACCCGGCGATCCCGAGAACCGAGCCCGGGCCGCCAGGGCCGAAGGTGTCCCGGTGGACGACGCAACCGTCCGGCTGCTGCGCAAGGCGGCCATCAATGCCGGTCTCTCCGACGCAGAATCGAGGCTCTCATGACCAGACCCGTGCGTTACGTCGACCTTCTGAACCAGCGCTACCAACTCCAGGGGTTCCCTCCCTACACCTGGACCGTCAACGTCGACGCCCCGCTCACCCCGCTCCACAAGCCCCTGTCGGAGTGTCGCGTCTCGATGCTGACCTCGGGCGGCGTGTCCCACTGCACCCTGCCGACGTGGGATGCCTATGCCCGCAACGATTTCCGCCTCGACACCGTCGACCCCGATGCCTCCGCCACCGACTTCACCGTCAGCGACAGCGACAGTTACTACGACACCTCCGATGCCGAAGTCGACGTCAATTGCGTCTTCCCCATCGACCGTCTTCGAGAGCTCGATGTCGACGGCACCATCGGCTCGGTCGCTCCCCGCCTGTGGAGCGGTTTCATGGGACGGATCTACAAACGCGGCCACGTCCAGG
>JAQCHM010000424.1 GCA_027730885.1 Actinomycetota bacterium
TCTTCGACGGTCGGGTCCGGCAGTTGCTCGACTCGACGTCGCCCGCCGTGGCGACGGAGGTCGAGTCATTGGCCAACCGGTTGATCGAGCAACACATCGAGCGTCGGTTACGGACAGCCGCCGTGCTGGCCCAGGCCGTGTCGAACGGCCACGACTAGCTGATGGGCTCCCAGACCCCGCTGGTCTCGTCGTGGCGGAGCCACCGCTGTCCGTCCGGGTCCCAGAACAGCCAGGCATGCCATTGCTCGTTCCAGACGGGAGCAGTGACGGCGGCGGCCGCGATGCTGGCCGGCTCGATGTGGGGCTGGGCGGCACCAGCCTCCTGAGACAGGGACTCGCCGACGATCCAGACCGGCGCGGGCTCGGCAACGGGCGGCTCCCAGGTGCGCGCCTCGCTCTCGCTGATCGGTCGACGAGGATGGTCTTGCGGGGTGCGGTGGGTGGGTGGAAGATGCGTGCCGCTTGCCCGCTCGGGCGCGGTCGACGTCGGGGGACCTTGAGCCTGAACCTGTACATCAGGTTGAGGTTCAGACTGACGCGGGTGGGGCTCAGGTCGGGCTCGGGGAAGCGCCGCGACCGCTCCGTCTGGTGTGATCGGCGCAGGCGGCGTCGCCGAACCCAGGCGGTCTCCGAGATCGACCATCGACTCGTCGACGGTCACGTCCTGGTCCTCGTTGCGCAGCGCGGCACGGCGCTCCATGACCGCGGGATCGACGGATCGAAGGGGGCGGCGGGCATCGACCACCGTCGTTCCGGCGACGCGATCGCCCAGACGATGTCGATCCGGGTCTCGCGAAGCGAGAACGAAGCCCAACAAACCGGGAACGACGAAGGGGAGGATGTCGATCAGGCCGACGACGGAACGGGCGATGAAGGACAGCAGCGTCGGTGTTCCACCGTCCGTGTCGATGACGCGGAGCCCGAAAAGGCGTTTGCCCAGAGACCAGCCGGTGTTGGCCGGAACCACCACGAAGAGGATGACGGAGAGCACGATGCCCACCAGCAAGGTGAGCAGGACACCCATGCCGTCGATGATGAACCGCGCATCTCCCCGCTCGATCCTTCGGTGGAAGCCTGCGGCCAGCTTGGTGATGGCTTCGAACTGCTCGGCGGTGGGGATGAGTTCGTCAGTTCCCGGCGTGCGTTCGAGCTCGAACTTTTGGAAACGACTGCGGCCCACCAGTCCGGTGAGCACGGTGACCAGGCCGAGATCGACGGCGAAGGCGGCAGCTCGGCGCCGAAGCGATGGGATGAGTTCTGGGTCGATCATGCAGCAATTCTTACCGACAACCGGGGCTTCCCTATGGACACCCTGCCAGGGGCGCTGTTCAGGGCGTTAGCCTCGGCCGAATGGCCGAGTCAGCTGACACGATCCAATCCCCCGAACCGGCGCCTGTCGAAACTGCCAGGGCTGACCGCGACCTCTTCGACAAGATCGTCAATCTGTCGAAGCGTCGGGGCATCGTCTTCCCGTCGGCCGAGATCTACGGCGGCTTTCGATCGACCTACGACTACGGACCGGTCGGTGTGCTGATGCTCCGCAACGTCAAGGATGCCTGGTGGCGTTCGATGGTGCAGAAGCGCACCGACGTCATCGGTCTCGACGCATCGATCCTTTCGCCGCCCGCGGTATGGGAGGCCAGCGGTCACCTGGCGAATTTCTCCGACCCGCTGGTCGACTGCCGCAACTGTGGCTCTCGGCATCGTCTCGACAAGTTGGACGATCCCGAGGTGTGCCCGACCTGCGATTCGCGTGGGCAGTTCACCGAACCGCGCCAGTTCAACCTGATGTTCAAGACCCACGCGGGGCCGGTCGAAGGCGCGGGTCACGAGGTGTACCTGCGACCCGAAACGGCCCAGGGCATGTTCATCAACTTCGCCAACGTGGTCTACACGTCACGCAAGAAGCCCCCGTTCGGCATCGCGCAGATCGGCAAGAGTTTTCGTAACGAGATCACGCCTGGCAACTTCGTGTTCCGCACGCGAGAGTTCGAACAGATGGAACTCGAGTTCTTCGTGCCACCGGCCGAGGCCGACGGATGGTACGAGTACTGGTGTGAGACCCGTCTCAACTGGTATCTCGAGCACGGCATCGCGGCCGAGAAGCTTCGGCTACGGGCCCACGACGCCGATGAGCTGAGCCACTACTCGTCAGGTACGAGCGACGTCGAGTTCCTTTTCCCCTGGGGCTGGGACGAACTCGAGGGCATCGCCAATCGCGGCGACTACGACCTCACCCAGCACGCGAGTCATTCTGGGGAGAAGCTCGAATACTTCGACCAAGCGGCCAACGAGCGCTACGTCCCGCACGTCATCGAGCCCGCGGCCGGCGCCACCCGTACGATGATGGCCTTCCTGATGGCCGCCTACGACGAGGAGATCGTCAAGGACGAAACTCGCGTCGTGCTGCGTCTGCACCACCGGATTGCCCCGTACAAGGTTGCCGTGCTGCCGCTCTCGAAGAAGCCGGAGCTGGTCGGCCCGTGCAAGGACCTGTTCGACTTGCTCGCGTCCCGCTGGATGGTCGACTACGACGAGACCCAGGCGATCGGTAAGCGCTACCGCCGTCAGGACGAGATAGGCACGCCCTACTGCGTGACGTTCGACTTCGATTCGCTCGAGGACCAGGCGGTGACCGTACGCGAGCGCGACACAATGGAACAGGTTCGCCTGCCCATCACCGACCTGGCCGACTGGTTGGCCGAGCGTCTGATCTGACGCCCGCTAGCGTTACTCGGCCCACCGAGGGGCCGGGGACGAAACAGGAGATCCTCAACGTGACAACGGAATCGACCGCGAACGACGCAGGTGCGACCAAGGGTGCCGCAGCTGTTCGCACCGTCGTCCGCGCCGTCGTCGACGGTTCGATGACGCGTGAACAAGCGGTGGCCGCGGTCTCGCCGCTCGACATCGAACACATGCTGCACAGCCAGTTCGACGTCGGCGGGTCGGCCATCACCAAAGGCCTGGGCGCTTCGCCCGGCGCCGCGGTCGGCGCGGCCTACTTCTCGCCCGACGCAGCCGTCGACGCTTACGACGCGGGCGACGATGTCATTCTGGTCAGGGTCGAGACGTCGCCAGAAGACGTCCACGGCATGGCAATCGCTGAGGGCATCCTGACCACCCGAGGCGGGCTCGCGAGC
>JAQCHM010000425.1 GCA_027730885.1 Actinomycetota bacterium
TCGCGGAACGGGGCCAGCGGGTCACCGGCGTCGAGCACGGTGGCGTCGGCGCTTGCGCTCATGCCGAAGCGGACACCGGAGGCAACCCGAGGTCGACGTGGGTGGCCACGGGCAGATAGCGAATCCCGCGAGCCGCGAGGCCGGGACCGACATGCCCTCCCCGATCGATGAGCGTGCACGCGGCGACTACCGTCGCACCCGCCCGCTGGACGACGTCGATCGCGGTCAGCATCGATCCGCCGGTGCTCACGACGTCTTCGACGATGACCACTCGGTCGCCGGCGCCGACGTCGGCGCCCTCGATCTGTTTGCCGGTGCCTCGACCCTTCGGTTCCTTCCGCACGAAGAACCAACGCTTGTCGCCGGCCAAAGCCGTGCCGACAGCAAGGTGGTCGGCTCCCAAGGTGAGCCCGCCAACCGCGTCGTACTCAATTCCCGCTGCGACCAGGAGTTCGTGGATCGCCTGACAGGCGATCCGGAGGTCAGCCGCCTCGGCCAGCCCGGCTTTGCCGTCAACGAAGAAGTTCGAGAGCTGGCCCGATGCCAGCTCGACGGGCTCCTCGAACCGAAGCACGGCCTTCTCCGACAGGATCTGCTTGGTCCTGGAAACCAGTTCGTCCACCGTCATGCCCCGAGGCTAACCCCGCCTTCCACCCACGCGACGAAGGCGTCTGCCGGCGCAGGCTCGGCAAGCAGATACCCCTGCAGCAGACGCACGCCGGAGGCGGTCAGGGCGTCCATCTGCTCCTTGGTCTCGACGCCTTCGGCAACGAGCGGCGCATCCAGCGCTGTGGCCAACGCGACGATCGCCTCGAGGATCGCGAATGGGTCGCCGTTCGTCTTGCCCGCTTTGCGTTCGATCCCGCCGGAGTGGTCGACCAAGGTCAGCAGCAGGGACCGATCCACCTTGATCATGTCCAGAGGCAGCCCGGCCAAATGGCTGAGGTTCGAGTACCCGGAGCCGAAGTCGTCCACCGCGATACGAAGCCCAGCCTACCGCATGCGTTGCAGCAGCCCGGCCGCCACGCCGTGGTCGTCCACCATGACCGACTCGGTGACCTCGACGACCAGCCGTCGCGGGTCGACCTCGAGCTGCTCGATCAACTGCAGCAACCGATCCACGAAAGGACCGTTCAACTGACGCACCGAGACGTTCATCGAGAGGAAGAGGCGCGAGCACGGGCCGACGGTCCACGCCGCGAGCTGGCGGCACACGCGTTCTGCCACCCAGTCGCCGACGGCGCCGATCTGGCCGTTTTGCTCGCAGAGTGGAATGAAGGTGGCGGGAGAGATCGAACCCAACACAGGGTTCGTCCAACGCAAGAGCGCCTCGGCTGCCACCACTCGACCGGACTCGGTCTCGACCACCGGCTGGAAGTAAAGCTCGAACTCGGCGTCGAAATCGGCTTCGAGGAGGGCTCGCTTGATGGACGCCTTGACCGCGACCTCAGCTTCGAGATCGGGGTGGAAGAGGATCGTTCTTCCTCCACCGAGCCGCTTGGATTCGTACAGCGCGATGTCCGCCATACGCAGCAGTTCGGCGCCGTCAATGAGGCCGTCGGAGCGGACGATCCCGATACTGGCCCTGGCCGCAACCTGGTGCCCGGCGATCTCGAACGGCTTGGCGAGAGCACCGTGCATGCGTGCTCCGACCTGTAGCGCCGCATCTTCGGTCGCAACGCCGGGGAGGACACTGCGAACTCGTCGCCTCCCAAGCGAATGAGCGTCTCGTCGCCACGAACGATCAGCTTGAGGCGTGTAGCCATCTGCCGCAGGAGCTCATCCCCGTTGCTGTGACCGAGCGTGTCGTTCACTTCTTTGAACCCGTCGAGGTCCAGCATGAGCAGGGCGAACGGGATGCCCGCGCCTGCACCCGATCGGGCGATGTTCAGCGTCGGATCGAGCACGCGACGATTGGGCAACCCGGTGAGGTGATCGAGCATGGCTTGGCTCTCGAGCTGGTTCCGCAATTCGACCTCACGATGCGCGTCGCGGGTGGTCACCAGACGACCTCGGACCTCTGGCACCGACGAGAGGTCGGCAACGCGAACATCGAACCATCGGCGCGACCCGTCGTACCGCCTCAGTCGGTACATGCCGGTCGACCCACTGATCTCGAGCTGTTGACCGAGGTCTGACGAGTCGCTCTCGGCAAGATCGCACAAGTCGAGCGTGCTGGTCAGGTCCCCGGCGGCGAAGTGTTCACGGGACGAACCCGATTCGTAGGCCAGTTGGCCGTCGGAGTCGAAGACGAGGATCACGTCGGTCGAGTCGTTGAGCAGCGCCTCGATACGCCGAGCAGCGTCGAGCCTCACATGGGTAGCGCTCCGCACGATCGCGTGACGGTTGAGGGACCGAACCAGTAACGCACCGCCGATCAAGGCGATCATCGATCCGCTGAGCAACGACCATCGAGCGATCGCCTCGGCCGAACGAGCACCCAGCTGGGCTCGCTGAACGGCCTCATCGAGCAACTGGTCCAATCGTTCGTGATCGTGGACAAGAGGGCGGATGTCCTTGCTGTTGCTGGTGAGCCCGATGCCACAATCGATCAACGCGCCAAGCCCGGCCTGGATCTCCCGCTGTTCTGACCGATCCAACGAGTGCAACGCCAACGAATCGTTGCGGGCCAACTGCTCGTTGGCCTCGATGAGTCCCTCGATCGCCTCCTCCAGCCGATCGGAGCGGACCTCACGCGCCTCCGGGTAAACGGCGTCGGCCGTATGCACGACGAGTGCATCCATCTGCGGTTCGACTGCCGCCAACGAGCTTCGGCGCTCCTCTCGAGCCTGCGAGGTCGTGAACCAGACGAGTGCGAGGCTGCACAACAGCGCTCCGACAGCGGCTATCGGCAGCCAGATCGGTGGCGGAGTTGCGTTCTCGCGATCGTGCAGCAGGGCCACGTGTACGCATCGACCGGACGGCTTTCGCGCTTTATCAAGTTGCTCCGTTCGACTGGGCACACTGGGCGAAGTTGCCCAGCTCGGTACCAATGGTCAGCTTCGCCAACGGTCGATGTCGGTGTGCTCGGACAACACGGCGAAGATCTGCAGCCGGGGACCCTCGACCTCTCGGCTGATGTGACCCTGGCCCGTGAGATCGTCGGCCAACAACAGGTCGCCGGGCCCG
>JAQCHM010000426.1 GCA_027730885.1 Actinomycetota bacterium
CGGACTATGGAAGTCCGTCGATGACGTCGAGCTCGCCACACTCTCCTGGGTCTGTTGGTTCAACACCGTCCGGCTCCACGGAAACCTCGATGACGTTCCCCCGACCGAGTTCGAAGCCGCGCACTATCTTCACGCAACGGAAGCCAACCAGCTGGTTGGAATCCAATAACCAGAGCCTCCACAGAACCCAGGGTGGATCACGCCCCCGTCGAGTTCGAAGCCGCCATTGGCTACAACACGCTCGCCATCGCAGCATGACCCACCAAACAACCTGTCAATTAAAGTCTGGGCAGACCCTTGCCTCGCAACAGACTGCCGACTAGTGTGGAATCGCTTCCACATGCGTTTGCTACACCACAACGCCTGCGAGCAGGTAAGGGTCTACTAGAGGTGGTCGGACTTGCCCAGCGGCGCGATAGTGCGAAGCGGTTGCTCTCAACCCTTGAGGCCTCGGTCCACAACTGAGGCAATTTTCCCTAAGGAGACGGTATGGACAAACTCGAAATCACGGCCGTCGAGACGATCGCCGTCCTTGCGAAGTTGGACCGGACCTACCAGGGCAGCTTCTACTCCATGCCGTCCCGGGCCACGATCATCACGCGGGTCCACACGGCGGACGGCATCGTCGGCGAGGCATACAACGCGGACTCGGATCTCGAACAGGCGGAAATCGTCGGCATCATTCGCTCCGAGCTGACGCCGCGTGTCCTCGGCGCGAACGCGCTCCAGGTCGAACGCTGCTGGGAGCTGATGCAGCCGCCCACCTTCGACCAGCTCCGTGACCGGCGGCTGACCCAGCAGGCGATCGCCGCGGTCGACACCGCCATCTGGGACGCCGTCGGCAAGGCCCTCGGCCAGCCACTCCATCGCCTCTGGGGCGGCTACCGCGACGTCATGCCGATCATCGTCATCGGCGGCTACTACGAGGTGCCGGGGAAGCCCACGATCGAGGAGGAGGTCAGCGCTTACTCGGAGGCGGGCTTCGCGGGCATGAAGTTCAAGATCGGAGGTCGGACGCCGGAGGAGGACGCCCTTCGCCTGCATCGGGCGGTCGAGGCGACGAGAGACGGTTTCCGCTTCGTCGTCGACGCGAACCAGGGCTACACCCTGCGACAGGCCGTCCGGTTCGTCGACCTGGTCCGGGAGTTCGTCGATGTCGAGTGGTTCGAGGAGCCCTGCCGTTGGCGCAACGATCACCGGGATATGGCGACCTTCCGGGCCATCACCGGCGTGCCGGTGGCGGCCGGGCAGAGCGAGATCTCGGCTGGTGCCATGCGCGACATGATGGAGCGAGGCTCGATCGACGTCTCGAACTTCGATGCCTCGTGGGGCGGAGGACCGACGGAGTGGCGCAGGGTGGCTGCGATGGCCCACACCTACGGCGTCCGATTGGGCCACCACGAGGAACCACAGGTCGCCGGCCATCTCCTTGCGTCCCAGCCGCACTCAACGTTCGTCGAGGTCTTCAACCCCGCCAGGGACCCGGTCTTCTGGAACATGATCGTCAACCGGCCACCCATCGGTGACGGGGTGATCCAGCTGCCGACAGGCCCCGGGCTAGGCTGGGTGCTCGATGGCGACTTCATCGACAGATACCGCGTCCACGACTGACCCACGTCCCAAGGAGGGATGCCCGATGAAGATCGTCAAGGTCGAACCGATCCCGGTCAGTTACCCCGAACCGAACGATCACGACGCCATCCGGCACCTGTGCCTCGTCAAGATCACGACCGATGACGGCCTCGTCGGTTGGGGGGAGTCGATAACGCAGTTCAAGGAGGCATCCCACGCGACTGCGGCGATCATCCGTGGTTTCGCTGAGGAGACGCTGCTCGGAGCGGATCCCCTGCACAACGATCGGCTCTACCACCGCATGAAGGACCAGATGTGGTGGTACGGCTACGAAGGGGGCATCGCTTCCTATGCAGTGTCGGCGGTCGACATCGCGCTGTGGGACCTGAAGGGCAAGGCGCTCGGCGTCAGCGTCCTCGACCTGCTCGGAGGACCAGTCCACGACCGGCTCCCGGCGATCGCGTCATCGCACGCCCATCACCGCTCGATCTCCGCTATGGCCGAGGAGGCCAGCGAGTGGTTGTCTACCGGCCTCCAAGGGATGAAGGTCGGGTTCGGGAAGCGGGGCGACGCCCACCTCGGCTTCGAGCACGATCGGGACGTCGAGTACGTCAGGGTCATGAGGGAGACCATCGGCTCGGACAAGATGCTGATGCTCGATCTCGGCATCCGGATCAAGTGGGACGTGACCACAGCCGTTGAGCGGACGCGGGCCTTCGACGAGTACGGCATCGACTGGATCGAGGAGCCGCTGGGTGCGTGGGATCCCGAGGGCTACGCGAACCTCAGGGGGAAGACCGTGACGCGCATCGCCTACGGGGAGCGCGAATGGACCCTCGAGGGTTTCGAACGCATCCTGCGCACGGGAACGGTCGACGTCATCGGCTGCGACCCCGGCCGGGCCGAGGGGATCACGGGCTTCAAGCGACTCACGGAGCGGGTGGAGTTCTACCGTCGCCAGGCGAACGCGCACGCCTGGTCCTCCGCGATCGTCTCGGCCGCCAGCCTGGCCGTCAGCTTCTCGAGCTCGGCCTGCAAGCTGTTCGAGTTCAAGCCCCTGCGGAACCCGATGCAGCACGAGCTCGTGGCGGTGCCCTTCGAGCATCACGACGGCTGGGTCCATCCGCCGACCGGTCCGGGCCTCGGTATCGAGGTCATCGAGGAGGTCGTCGATCGGTACCGCGCCTGACGCCGGTCAGGACGTGCGCAATTCCACCTGCGCATCCATGACCAGCCGGCCCGAGTCCCGGACCTCGAGGTCCCCATCGCGGTCCGTCAGACGGGCGCGCAGATCCAGCGTCCGGCCGACGTACGTGGGTGAGCGCGCTCGGAACGAAAGGGCCGCCACCGCGGCATCGCCGTGGAGGCGCCTGACCAGCTCGAGCAGGCGGATGATCAGCAGGGGTCCGTGCACGACGAGATCCGGATGCCCCTCGGTCCTCACGCTGTAGTCGCGGTCGTAGTGGATCCGGTGCGCGTTGAAGGTCAGCGCAGAGAATCGGAACAACGCGGCCTCACCGAACGAGACACCGTCGGTGATCGCTCCAGACCCG
>JAQCHM010000427.1 GCA_027730885.1 Actinomycetota bacterium
CCGACAAGATTCGTTCGAGACCCGCACCGGTGTCGATCGACGGTTTCGGCAGCGGCGTCTGGGTGCCATCTGCGTGTTGGTCGAACTGCATGAACACGAGATTCCAGATCTCGATGAACCGCTCGGCGCCGCCGTCGGCCGGGCCACCGTCGGCGCCGAATTCGGGGCCCTTGTCCCAGAAGATCTCCGAACACGGACCGTTCGGTCCGGTGTCCGCCATGCGCCACCAGTTGTCCTCATCGAGCCGCTGGATGCGTTCGCGCGGCACACCGACCTGCTCGGCCCAGATCTCCTCGGCTTCGTCGTCGGAGAGATGCACGGTCACCCAGAGACGATCGGGGTCCAGACCCAGCACGACGGTGAAGAACTCCCAGGCCTGCGGGATCGCCGTTTCCTTGAAGTAGTCACCGAAGCTGAAGTTGCCCATCATCTCGAAGAAGGTGAGATGGCGGGCGGTCCGGCCGACCTCGTCGAGATCGTTGTGCTTGCCGCCGGCCCTGACGCACTTCTGCACCGACACCGCACGACGCGACGGCGGCGTTTCCTCGCCGACGAAGAACGGCTTGAACGGCACCATGCCCGAGTTGGTGAACAGCAGTGTCTGATCGTGAGGAATGAGACTGGCCGACGGGACCAGCAGGTGGTCGCGCTGAACGAAGAAGTCGGTGAATGCTTTCCGCAGCTCGTTGGCCCTCATAGGTCTACAACCCTAGCCGGTCAGCGACCGCTCCTCCCCTGGCGCCGAGGCCCCTGAGCTGGAAGATCCCGACTAGGGACGTCCCACGGTTTGACCGGCGGGCGGTAGCTTCGCTGGACCCGTTCGACCAGCGGTGCGGCCAGGCGGAGTGGGCGCCTACGCCCGGCAGGAACGGGTTCGAGCATGGGCGGAAGGTCGGTGTGGGCGTCGAGGTCGGCGTCGACGCGGAGGTCGAGCAGCGCGTTGACGGCGGCCTCGGCTCCTCGGGTGCACCGAAGGAGATCGCTACGGAGTCGTCGGCGCTCGCCCTCGACCTCTTGGCGCCAGGTCCCAGCAGCGTCGGCGAACAACCGGTCGACGGTAGCCTTGCGCCCGAGGAACGTGCTGGTGCCGGCGGACGCAACCGTCACAGCACGCCGACCGGCGCGCCCGGCAGAGCGAGCCGCCGATCCGGCGACCATCGCGGTCCCACCAACCCGCATGAGGTCGCCGGGCAGCGCGTTGATGACCCGCGAGACGGGCGGCGGCAGGCGGTCTTCGAAACGCTGCGTTGCCCCATTGACCGAGCGTTCTGCGGCCCACTTCGACAAGTACGAGGCAGCGGTCCCGAGCGCCATGACGGCCAACCGCCGGCGGATCACGATGGTTGCCGCCGCGCTCGACGCTCCTTGGCACCGGGCAGGAGCCAGGTGCGCGCCACCCGACTGGTCCCCGATGCAAGGGCCAGCGTACGGATCACGGGGTCCTGCACTGCTTCGTGGGTCCGGCGAGTCGTCTCGCTGATGACCGTCGTGGCGTGATCGGCACGATCGAGCACGAGATCGACCTTGTCGAGCTCGGCGTCCGCGTCGGCAATGAGCTGACGGAGTTCGCGGAAGGCCCCGAGACCCTCGTCGCGCAGTTGGTTCGCGGTGTCCTCGAGCTTGGCCAAGGTGTTGTTCAGATTGTTGACCGCAGTGACGAGGAACACCGCCGTCACGACGACGGCGATGGCCACGATGAGGGCGGCGAAGTCGGCAATGCTCACGGGGCTCCGTCACCTCTCCTTCGTTCGTTCATGCTGCGTTCGTTCATGGCAGTGCGCACCTGGGCCTCGAAGCCCCGCTCGCTGGGGCGATAGTAGCGACGCTGTTGCACGTCAGTCGGTCGGTAGTCCTGGGGCGTCCAGCCGGCCGGATGGTCATGAGGATAGTCGTAGCCCTTGCCATGACCGAGCGCAGCGGCCCCCTGGTAGTGCCCGTCCCGCAGGTGCATCGGCACCTCGCCGGCCGGCAGGTTCTGGACATCGGCCAGAGCTTCGTTCAGCCCAAGGAATGCTGCATTCGACTTCGGCGCGGTCGCCAGGTGCACGACCGCTTGAGCCAGGTTGAGTTGCGCTTCGGGAAGACCCACGAAGTCGACGGCCTGCGCGGCCGCCGTCGCTACCAACAGGCTCAGCGGATCGGCCATTCCGACGTCCTCGGACGCAAGGATCACCAGCCGGCGGGCGATGAACCGCGGATCCTCACCCGCGGTGAGCATTCGGGCCAGCCAGTAGAGGCCGGCGTCGGGATCCGATCCCCTGATGCTCTTGATGAAGGCCGAGATGATGTCGTAGTGCTCGTCCCGACCATACCGAAGCGACTTCAGGTCGGTCGCGGCCTCGGCGTGGCTCAGATGCACGGCAATGGCGGCCTCCGGATCGTGACCAGGCTGCTCGGCTGCCTCCGCAGCGGCGAGGGCAATGGCGACCTCGAGGGTGGTGAGGGCCTGGCGGCCGTCCCCGCCGGCCCTTCCGCCGAGATACTCGATCGCATCGTCATCCGCGACGGCTCGCTCGGCCGCCAGCCCGCGCCGGAGGAGAACGTCGAGGTCGACATCGGTGAGTGGTTCGAGTCGGAACAGCGTCGATCGGCTCCGCAGCGGAGCGTTGACCTCGAAGAACGGGTTCTCCGTCGTCGCCCCGATCAACACGAGGACTCCGGTCTCGACCGCGGGCAGCAACGCGTCCTGTTGGGCCTTGTTGAACCGATGCACCTCGTCGAGGAACAGGATGGTTCCTCGCCCGTGCGCGCCCAGACGCTCCTCCGCGTCGGCGATGCACGCCCGCACGTCCTTGACCGTGGCGGTGACCGCCGACAGCTGGATGAATTCCTTCACCGAGGCCGACGCGACCAACCGGGCCAATGTCGTCTTCCCGGTTCCCGGCGGGCCCCAGAGGATGACCGACGACAACCGGTCGGCCTCGACCAACCGACGAAGCGGTCTCCCCGGCCCGAGCAGATGCTGCTGACCCACGATGCCGTCGAGTGAGGCCGGCCGCAGCCGGTTGGCCAACGGGGAGCGAGCCTCCAATCGGGCCTTTGCGGCATAGGCGAACAGGTCCCCACTCACCGAAGCAGCCTACGCGATCTCGGGATCGGGAGT
>JAQCHM010000015.1 GCA_027730885.1 Actinomycetota bacterium
GGTCACCTGATGACGCCTTGACGTGCCCAGCGACACTGGCTGTCGTCGGGCGTCGCCTCAGAGGTGATGGTGGTGGTGGCGGTGGTGGTGGTGGTGGTCGTCGTCGACGCGCCCGTGGTCGTGGTGCCCGACGTCGTGGATGTCGTGGCCGGGTCCGGCTCGGGGTCGAGGGGGGTGATGGTCGACGTTTTCGTGGTCGGTGCGTTGGGGTCTGGAGCGCAGGGCGCGGTGGTCGGTGCTGCCGTGGCGTCATCGCCGGGCGCTGCGGCGTCGGGGTCGAGGGGCGCACAAACGGGCAGCGTCGTGGTGGAGAGCTGGCGGTTGAGGACCTTGCCCCCGGCGACGTCTCGACCGGGCAGCGATTCGCAGGGTTCTCCGCCGGCCTGCGAGCGTAGGTCGGCCGCCTTCTGCATGAACGCCGACCAGATGGTGGCGGGGAAGTCGCCGCCGTGGACCTCGATGCCGCGGAAGTCGCCCATGGTTCGGATCGGTTCACCCGGGCCGCCGGGGTAGCCCATCCAGACTGCAGCGGTGAGCCTGCAGGTGAACCCAACGAACCAGGCATCTCGGTTGTCCTGCGTGGTGCCGGTTTTTCCCGCGGCAGGGTCGCTGAACCGTGCTTGTCCTCCCGTGCCCGAGTTCACGACCTGTTCGAGGGCGTAGATGACGGTCTGGGCCACCTCGGGGGCGATCGCGGCCGGGTCCGTGGGGGCTCGTCCCGGACCGGCCTGGGCACAGACGCCACCGGACGGATACCAGCACGTGCCCTTTGGTCCCTCGATGCGTTCGATGAAGACCGGTGCGTAGCGGACGCCGGTGTTGGCGATGGTGGAGTAGGCGGCGGCCATGTCGAGCACCGAGACTTCGCCGGATCCGAGCACCAGCGAGTTGACGGCCGGAAGCTCGGCCGAGACCCCCAGGCGGGCAGCCAGGTCGACCACGGTTTCGGGGCCCACGGTCACCATGAGCTGGGCGTAGACGACGTTGCTCGAGATCCGGAGTGCGTCGATGAGATCGCGATATCCGTTCGGACTACCGCCGCCCCGCACCTCCCAGTCGGCGCCGTTGTTGGCGCGGGGCAACGTGATGGCCGATGGTGCTGCGAACAACGAATGGGCTGACAGGCCCTGTTCCAGTGCCTCGGCCAAGACGATCGGTTTGAATGACGAGCCTGGTTGGCGGCCCGAACCTCCTCCGTCCCGACCAAGGGCGAGGTTGACCTGCGAGGCCGCGAAGTCATAGCCGCCCATCATGGCAACCACGTTGCCCTTGTCGTCGACGGCCACGAGTGATGCTGCCGGGTCGTCGGGATCGGCGCGAGGGTCCACGACGGCGGTGACCGCCTCGAAGGCTGCGCGTTGCAGGGAGGGCCGGAGCGTTGTGTAGACCCGGAGCCCGCTGGTGTAGAGCTCACCCTCGGGGTAGACGAGCGCGACTTCTTGGCGGACTGCCTCGATGAAGTACTCCGTTCCGAATTCCGAGCCCTCGACAACGCCGAGCCCCTCGCGGTTCGACGGGGGAACGACGGTCTCCCAACCCCGCTGGTTGGCCTGATCGGCCTGCTGTTGGGTGATGTAGCCGTCTTCGACCATCCTCCTCAGCGTCACCTCCCTGCGCCGAGCTGCCTCGGCGGGATCCTGTGCCGGGTCGGCTCGCGAGGGCGACCTGATGAGTCCCGCGAGAAACGCCGCGTCGGCCAGGTCCAGTTGCTCGACGTTCTTGTCGAAGTACTCGCGGGCGGCGGCCTGGATTCCGTAGGCCCCACGCCCGAAATAGATCCGGTTCAGGTACCGCTCGAGTACCTCCTCCTTGGAGAACTCTCGTTCGAGCTTGACCGCGAGGGTGGCTTCTCGAAGCTTGCGACCCAACGACTGCTGATCGCCGGTGAAGGTGTTCTTGACGTACTGCTGGGTGATGGTCGAGCCACCCTGGCGGACGCCCTCGTTGCGAACATCTCGATACAGGGCCCGGAGGATGCCGGCGGGGTCCACGCCCCTATGGGTGAAGAACGTCTTGTCCTCGGTCGCCACCACGGCCTGGATGACGACGGCCGGGATCTGGCTGTACGAAACCAGTTGACGGTCCTCGCCGGCGGACAGCTCGGCGACCGCGTTGTCTGCATTGCAATCGACGGTTACGTCTGCTGTGCAGACATAACCACTTTGGGCCAGATCGTCGATGCCGGTGAGGTCGAGCTCGATCTGGGACAACACCGCAAAGGTCCCGACCAGTCCCCCGAAACCGAGCAGGCCAAGGAGGAAGAGCGCGCGACGGAACCGCCAGAGGGGATGTCGGTTTCGGTCACGTCGCCGGCGCGGATGGCCGAGCAACAGTCGGCCGATCGCGCTGTCGTCGAACGCCGACGCAGATCCACCGGCCATCAGCCTGCCGACGACGTGATCCGCCGGCCGGAGATGTCGAACGATTCGCGAAGATGGTTCCACCAGCATTGCCGACAGACCTCGACGAGGTAGCACGTGGCCGGGCGGCCTCGACCTCGCAACACCTGGAGCGCCTCGTCGTTGGCGACGAGCCTTCCGGCTGCGGGAAGCCCGGACCCGAAGGCGAACCGCACGAGGGCGAGGTCGTCCCCGCTGCAGATGGGACATGTCTCTTCGAGCTTGGTTCCGTGGTGATGCGCGACCCGGCGGAGTTCGGGTTGGGCATCGCACACTTCCTCGGGCTTGGTGATGCCCTCGCTGACCGCGCGAACGAGTCGCTCGCGTGCCAACCGGTAGCTGACCACGCCGGAGATCTCGTTTCCGCGGGGGCTCATTGGCGTCAGATTACCCAGTCACGCCCGTGGCGGGTGGTCGAGTCCCAGTCGGGTCGCCAGGTCGGGCAGCAGATCGAGGGCTTCCGACGCGGTGAAGGGGCCGTCCTCGATCCGCCGTCGACGCAGCGCCGCGACGATCGAGCCGACGGCCGGACCCGGCGCGAGACCCAGGTGCGCGATGATCTGTCGACCGTCGATCGGCGCATCCAGATCGGAGAGGTCTTCGGTTCGACGGAGTTCGACCAACGCGCGGTAACTCTCCGGGCGGTGCGCGGAGACCGAGACGAGACGTGCGAGATCGGCAGCGGCGTCGAGCAGATGCGGCTCGTTGGCCGCACCTGAGTCGGCAACGAGCCGACGGAGGTCGGCCGACGACGACACGGGCTGCTGCAACCGGTGAGCGAACTCGATGAGCGCCGCGGTTCGGGCCACCTGGGCCCCCGGGTAACGCAGGCGCGTGAGATGCTGCCGGGCCGAGGCGGGCCCGAGGTTGTAGAGGAACCCGGCGCGTCGCATGGTCCTGCGCGTTTCCGGCACTGGCGATTCCCCAGCGGCCGCCCAGTTGAGGGCGTCGCTGACCTCGAAGGAGATCGGCAAGTCGGGAGGGAGGAGGCTCGACAGCAGGTCGTGATCGGCGAGGAAGTGGAGCCCCTGAGCAGGAGCAGAAAGATCGAGGAGTCGTTCGAACTCGTCGCGTATGCGTTCGATCGACACGATGGGCAGGCGCGTCGCATTGCGACGCGCGGCCGCTGACAGCTCGTCGGTCGGTCGGAGGTCGAAGCGAGCGATGAACCGCGCGGCCCGCATCAGCCGCAGTGGGTCGTCGCTGAACGAGGTGTCGGGATCGAGCGGGGTTCGGAGCGCGCGGCGCTCCAGATCTCCAGCCCCGTCGAAGGGGTCGATGACAGCGCCGTCGTGAACCGACGCGGCCATGGCGTTGATGGTGAAGTCGCGGCGTGACAGATCGGTGTGGAGATCACGGCCGAAACTGACGACCGGCTTGCGGCTGGCGGGGTCGTACGCCTCGGACCGGAAGGTCGTGATCTCGATGTCCATTTGCGCAAAGCGCAAGCCGATGGTGCCGAAGCGCTTGCCTTGGCTCCAAACCGCGTCGGACAGGTCCGTGGTCAACGACAGCGTGCGGTCCGGGTGGGCGTCGGTGGTGAGGTCGATGTCGCCGGCCGCCGGCAGGCCGAGAAGCAGGTCCCGAACGATGCCGCCGACGACGTACAACTGGTGACCGGCGTCCTGGAACCGCTTGCTGATCGGGCCGAGGGCCCGCCGGATGTCGTCGAGAGGAGAGGAGTTCACTCGGGGCGACATCCGGGCAACGCTAGCGCGCTCGACCGAGCCGAGCTGAGGGTCAGGACGGGTCGATGGGTCGGTCCGGTGCAGCATCTGTTGGAGCGCGTAGTCTGTTCCCCTGGTGGACAACGCCCATCCGACGACCGACGTGCCGGGGCTGGGTTGGGCCCACCGAGCACCCAGAACCCGGCTTCGTGTCGCCCCGTGGCAGGGTCGTTCAGCGGTCGTGATGGTCGGACCGCGGCGTGACGGACGCCCGACCGCGTTGCCCGACGTGTTGCAGTGCCTCCGAGCGATCAGCCATCGCGGCGCCGAGCAGGCGTTCACCGCAGCGATGAGCCCGCGCGACGGACAACCGTTCGTCCAGGCCGGGTTCGAGCTCCACGAACGTCTGCACTTGTTGTCGCTGCGACTCGACGGGCGGGGCCGGGCGACGCCGGGGCGACGCACCTTTCGTGGTCGGCCGTGGCATCTGCGTGCCGTGCTGGACATCGATCGACAGGCATTCGACCCGTTCTGGCGCTTCGATGCGCGCACCCTGAAGGAGGCCAGAGAGGCGACACCTGTGAGTCGCTATCGCGTCGCGCGCCTCGACGACCGGGCGAACGGGCCACTGGTTGGTTACGCGGTGACCGGTCGGGCGGGTCCGCGCGGCTACCTGCAGCGACTGGCAATCGAGCCGGCCGCTGCCGGGCGTGGCTTTGGGACCCTTCTGATCGACGACGCCCTCTTGTGGTTGTCAGCTCGAGGCGTTCATACGGTCATGGTGAACACCCAGGAGACGAACGTCCGCGCGCTCGATCTGTACCGCAGGATCGGCTTCGTGTCCGAGCCCGAGGGTCTCGTCGTTCTCCGGTGGACCGCCGCATGAGGGCGTGGCAACAGCGTTTCCGTACCGGCATCCCCGGCCGGACCCGTCTGGTGCGACCCGGCCTTGCTCTGGGATTCGCGTGGGCCGCTCTCCTTGCCGGTGAGGTTCCCGTCCTCCCCATCCGGGGGGTGTCCGACCTGTCGGCTCAGGACTTCACGCTCCGCCTCGTAGCCCAGAGCCCGACCGTTGCCACCGACGGAAGTTTCGTCGTCGAACTCATCTGGAACGGGCCTGTCGACCCGTCATACACCTTGGGCTTCACCGCCTTCGGACAGGTCGCGTCCGAGGACGAGCTGCGTGAGGGCGGCGGCCAAGTCCTGAATCGATGGCCAGGGCCCACTTCGGCCATGCCCGGGGGCATCCCCCTCGACTCGATTGCGCGGTCGGCCGAGGGAAACCTTCTCGTTCAGCTCCCGCTCCGGGGCTCATCGCCGGTCGATCCGAACCGGATGCTGGTTCCGAACGCGGGCATCTATCCGCTCGTCGTCGAAATCCGAGGGCCGGAGGGTCCGGTCGCATCGGTCGCCACCCAACTCATCCGGCTTCCCGAGGAGGTCGAGAAGATCCGCGCCCAGCCGGTGGCGGTGCTCCTCGGAATCGGGGCTGACGGTCTCAGCGTCGAGGCTGCTGCATCGTTGCTCGAAGATCACCCGGCCATGCCCATCACCGTCTTCCTCGACGAGTCGTCGGTCGCGGCCCTCCAGCAATCCTCAGCGCTCGCCGAGCGGCTCCGCGTCGCGCTGGCGGGCCGGCCTGTCGTCGGGCCTCCCGATCTGGATCTCGACCCGTCGGCCCTGGCCGAGATCGGACAGGGCCCGCTGTACGCGCCCGTGATGCGTCGGAGCCATGAGCGAGTCGCGGCTCTCGGCTTGCTTCCTGCCGCCCACGTGCTGATCTTCGACGGCGCGCTCACCGTCGAGGGGGCGGCCCTCCTCCTGCAGTCAGGAGTGACGACGGTGGTGGATCCGACCAGGGATGTCGCGGACGGTGGGTCGTTGGCGACTTCTGATGGCGATCTCGCGGTCGTGCCGGTGGATGTGGACCTGACGGCTGAGCTTCGGGAAGACGACTTCACCGTGGCGCGGGTCCATCGTCTGCTTGCCGAGCTTTCGTTGAGGGGTGGCCCTGTGGTGGACGAGAAGCCGACGCCAGTGGTGCTCGGCGGCCCCGATTCAGGGCAACTGTCCGCGTCGGCTCTCGACGTGTTGTTCGACGCTCTGGAGGCGGCGGGATTCGTCGAGGCCGCAGACGTGAACGACGCACTCGATTTCGGCAGCTCGGTCCGGCCCGACGAACGTTCGACCCAGGACCTTCGACCGCTCGCGGACCAGATCGGGCAGGTGCTCGACGAACTGGCGACGTATCAGGGCTTCTACGTCGCCGGAGGAGCGGCCCCTGACGACCTTCGGGGACGCGCACTGGCTGCGCTCGGCCGCGATCTCGAGCCCGAGCGTCGCAGTGAAGCTCTGACGAACATCGGCTCCGAGCTCGATGCAGCCTTCTCGGTGATCAGTCTCCCTGGGTTTCAGGCGGTTACTCTGGCGGCTCAGCAGAGCCTGATTCCGATGGCCATTCGCAACGACGCTTCTGGGGGTCGCAACGTGATGCTGCGATTCGAGAGTGACAAGGTCGAGGTCCCTGCCGACGGAACCGTTCTTCCGGTCGGCCCGGGAGCGTTCTCCTTCGATATCGACGTCGTCGCCCGTTCGGTCGGTCTCTCGCCCATGGATGTCGTGATCCTGACGCCTGACGGTCGGCGGGAACTTGCCCGGTCCCGGTTCCAGGTCCGATCGACAGCTGTGCCGGGACTCGGGTTCCTCTTGTCGGGGGCGGCCCTCGGGACGCTGGCGCTCTGGTGGTCGCGGTCCATTCTCGAGAGCCGGCGTTCGAAGCTCGAGGCGCCGGCTCCATGATGATCGATGACCCTTTGCATCAACGGGCCAAGCCCGGCTACCTGGTCGGCGACCGATATGAGCTCATCGCTCCCGTTGCCAGCGGCGGGATGGCCCAGGTCTGGCAGGCGCTGGATCGCATCCTGAACCGGCGGGTGGCCGTCAAGATCCTCCATCCACATCTCGCCGGAGATCGAGGTTTCCTGACGCGGTTCCGACGTGAGGCGGTGGCCGCGGCCAGGCTGAGCCATCGATCGGTCGTGAGCATCTACGACACCGTCTCTGCTGATGGCCTCGAAGCGATCGTGATGGAGTTCATCGAGGGCCGGACCCTACGCGAGGTGCTCGACGCAGCGGGCCCGTTCAGTCCGCTTGACGCTCGGGACCTCGGGCTGCAGGTCGCCGAGGCTCTCGATGCCGCTCACCGGGGCGGCGTCGTTCACCGGGACATCAAGCCGTCCAACATCATGCTGTGCGCGGACCGGCGGGTGATGGTCACCGACTTCGGTATCGCGAAAGCAGGAGAGGACACAGATCTGACGGTGACCGGCACGTTGCTCGGCACCGCCAAGTACCTCTCACCGGAACAGGTCCGGGGAGATGCAGCGGACGCGAGGTCCGACCTCTACGCCCTGGGCGTGGTGCTTTACGAGGCGCTCGCCGGTCGCGCCCCCTTCAAGGGCGAAACGGACGCGGCGACGGCGCTCATTCGTCTGCACGAAGATTCACCGCCGCTCTCCGACTTCCGCGCCGATGCGGGCGACGGATTGATCGGAGTCATCCATCGGCTGCTGCAGCGTGAGCCGGCCGACCGGTTCCAGCGCGCGGTCGACCTCCGGGCAGCGCTCTCGGGCCTGGCCGATCCGACGAAGGTCGACGTCACCGTTGTGGTCAGGCCCGACCGGACGGCCATCGATCTTCGCGAGGCGACCGGAGCCGACCAGGAGTCGGCTTCCGCCGAGCAGGGGCCGTTGCCGTCCGGCTCGGCCGCACCCTACGTCGACCAGTCGGTCGACGATTCCGATGACGAGCCTTCCATGGGCCGCTGGCTCCTGCCCGCGTTCGTGATGGTGCTGCTCGGGGTGGGGCTGGTGGTCGCGGCAATGCTGATTTCGCGATCGCCCATCGGTCTCCCAGGAGGGTTCGCTCCATCCGGCTCCGATGATTCGAGCGTTGCCCCCGGCCGGACACCTCTCACGGATTTCGAGGAGTTGGTGCCGGCCGAGATCGTGGGCATCGCAAGCTTTGACCCTGAGGGAGACCAGAGCGAGAACGACAATCTCCTGCCTTTGGTCGCCGACGACGACGAGTCGACGGTGTGGAGGTCCGATAAGTACAAGCGACCGGACTTCGCCGGGCTGAAGTCCGGTGTCGGACTGATCATCGAGTTGGCGGCGAACTCCGAGCTCACCGAACTCGATTTCGTGACCCCGTCGACCGACTGGTCGGTAGAGGTGTACGCCTCGGTCGAGCCGTTCGCCGACCGGTCGACGTGGGGGGACCCGATCGGTCGGAGCGCGTACGACGGCGAGGACGAGGTCAGCATCGAGCTGTCGGCGGCCGATGGTGCCGTGTTCGCGGGCCGTTACGTTCTGTTGTGGATCACCGACCACGGCCTCAGCCCGGCACCCGGTGAATCCGAAGATCAGACGCCTCTCCATCGCTTCGAGATCGCCGAGCTCCGCCTTGATTGAAGCCCGCCGTTCGCCCCTGTTGACCTGGCTGATCGAGGTCGACCGTTGACCGACGACACGCGTGGTCGCCAGGACCATCCTCCCGACGAGGAGTTGGTGGACCGTGCCCAACGCGGGGACCGGGCGACGCTCGATCAGTTGCTCGGCCGCCACTACGACCGCGTCTTCGCCGTCTGTCGACGTCTTGCCGGTAATGACGCCGATGCCGGTGACGCGTGCCAGGAGGCGTTGCTGTCCATCGTCCGGGGTCTCGGTCGCTTCGATGGGCGGGCCAGCTTCCGCACCTGGAGCTATCGAGTCGCCACCAATGCGTGCCTCGACGAGCTGCGCCGCAGCGGTCGCCGATCCCAGCTGAGTCTCGACGCTACTGATCGAACCGACGGTGCTGTCCATGGCGAGTCTCCCGACGAGACCGACCGAGTCGCTGATCGCATGGAACTGGACGCGGCCCTGCGGGCGCTTCCTGTCGAGTTCCGCGCCCCTGTGGTGCTGCGTGATGTCGTGGGGATGGACTACGCCGAGATCGGTGAAGTCCTGAACCTCCCACCCGGTACGGTTCGGTCGCGGATCGCCCGCGGCCGGCGCCAACTGGCCGACCTCGTCGGCGCCGGTGCGGGAAATGTTTCCGACCAAGGGAACCAACCCGGTTCCGGCGAACGTCCGAGCTGATGTCATGAGCGACCACTACGACGAACTTGTCTCCGCCTATCTCGACGGTGAAGCGACTCCCGTGGAGGTCGCCCAGGTCGAGGGCGACTCGTCGCTCCTCGGCCGGGTTCGCGCTTTCGAACAGGTGCGGCTGACCCGCCTCCCGCCGGTCGTGCCGTCGGGCGACGTGAAGGAACAACATCTTGCGGCCGCGCTGGCCGAGTTCGACTCGCTGGCTCCTGTGCATCAACTCTCGGCCCGATCTCGACCGGATCGTCGGGTGCGGTGGTTGAGCTCGGTGGCCGCGGGCGCTCTCGTCATCGTGGGTGTCGGTGTCGCGGTGCGGCAGGGTGATTCTGGCCGCGACGCGAGCGGCGTTGCTTCGGGCGCTGTGGAGAGTGACGCCGATCTGGCCGAGGCGGCCACGTCGAGGGCGTCCGATGGCGCCGTGGCGATAGATGGGGCGGAAGACGAGCTCACAGACGCGGTCGAGGAGGGCGAGGAGGAGGCGGCAGCGGACGAAGACACCGGTGGCGCCCTGGACCTCGATGCCGCGCGCGCTCCGCTCTTGACCTTCCCCGACACCCCTGATGCATCAGTGGCGCTCGCTGAGGCCGTGGAGAAAATGCTGGTTCCTGCCTCCCCCGACGGCAGCGCATTCGATGCGAGGGGTTGCGGCGAGGGCTTGATCCCGGGGGAGGTGCCTACCGCTGTTGTCGACGTCGAGGCCGGCGACGAACTTCTCGTGTTGTACGTCTTCGGCGAGGCGGATTCCTATCGGGCGTACCTCGTCGCTCCGCCGTGCGAGGTTGTCGACCGGACGCCCTGAGCCGACGTGCTGCTCCGATAGAGTCTGCGCGATGTCCGAAGACCTGACCAGCAGTTCAGCTGCGACCGACGACTGGCCGGCCCGTCTCACGCAGACGCTCGTCGGCTATGTCGACATGGTCAGGTCCAAGACCACCGGCAACGTTCTCGACAAGTCCCGCCTCGTGGTCTACGCCCTGGCCGCGGCGTTGATCGGCGTTGTCGCTGTCTTCATTTTCTTCATCCTCCTCGTCCGTTTGGTCGTGTCGCTGACCGAACTCCTGCCGGTCATCGACGAAGGTGAGACGTGGGGGGCATATCTGATCCTGGGTCTGGTGTTCTCGTCCATCGGAGCGCTGTTGTGGCGCAAGAAAGGCGCATGATGTCGGACGTTCGTGACCTTGTCATCCTCGGAAGCGGACCCGCCGGCCTGACCGCGGCCATCTACACGGCACGGGCATCGCTCGATCCACTCGTGATCGAGGGTGAACCCTCCTCGACCGGCGACCAGCCCGGCGGGCAGTTGATGCTCACGACCGAGGTCGAGAACTTTCCAGGGTTTCCTCATGGCATCATGGGTCCTGAGCTGATGATGAATTTCCGTCAGCAGGCGGAACGGTTCGGGGCGGTGCTGAAGACCGAGAAGGCCAGCAAGGTCGACCTCTCGCAGCGACCGTTCGGCGTCTGGGTTGGCGATCCCGACGCGATCGAGCCCACGTACCTGGCCAAGACACTCATCGTCGCCACGGGCGCGACTTCCTTGATGCTCGACCTTCCTGGCGAGCAGCGGCTCCTGGGTCACGGCGTCTCCACCTGCGCCACCTGTGACGGCTTCTTCTTCCGGGATCACGACATTGCGGTCGTCGGCGGCGGCGACAGCGCGTTGGAGGAGGCCACCTTCCTCACTCGTTTCGCTCGTTCGGTGACCATCATCCATCGGCGCGACGAGCTCCGCGGGTCGCGCATCATGCAGGATCGGGCCTTCGCCAATCCGAAGATTTCGTTCCTCTGGAACTCCCAGGTCGTCGACGTGATCGGCGACCAGGCGGTGCAGAGCATCGAGGTCGAGAACGTGCAGACCAAGGCACGCTCGACCCTGGCGGTCACCGGTCTGTTCGTGGCCATCGGGCACCGGCCGAACACCGATCTGTTCGTCGGTCAGCTCGACATGAAGGAGAACGGGTACCTCGTCACCGAGACGCCGAGCACCCGCACCAACGTCGATGGCGTGTTCGCCTGCGGCGACGTGCAAGACGACACCTACCGCCAGGCCATCACTGCCTCGGGGTCCGGTTGCGCGGCCGCGATCGACGCCGAGCGGTGGCTCGAGGCCCAGGAATAGCAACGATCGCCTGGGGGTTGTCTCGTCAGGCGCCAAGACCAGACGGCTCATTCGCAGCCTCAGAACGGAAACAAACCAATGTCCGAGCACATCACCAACCTGACCGAGGCCACCTTCGACGAGGTGGTCAACTCCAGCACCGAAACCGTCGTCGTCGACTTCTGGGCCGAGTGGTGCGGACCCTGCAAGATGATCGCCCCGATCCTCGACGAGATCGCCGCCGAGCAGGTCAACGTCGTGAAGGTCACGAAGCTGAATGTCGATGAGAACCCCGGCATCGCTCAGCGATTCGGCGTCATGAGTATTCCGACCCTCCTCGTGTTCAAGGACGGCGAGGTCGAGCGCCGGATCGTCGGTGCCAAGGGCAAGAGCCAGCTCATGGCCGAGATCGGCCTCTAGAAGGCCAGAAGGCTTGGCTGATACTCCGGCGGCGCCTCGAAGCCGAGCAGGTTGAGCAGCGTCGACGCAACATGCGAGAGTCCGGCGTCGGGCGGGGCGGCGAGCCGGTACTCGCCGCCGTAGCCCGGATCGTAGATCGCCAGGGCCACGGGGCTGAGGGTGTGCGACGTCTTCGGTGAACGAACGCCGCCGGACTCGGTGTACATGATGTCCGCGTTGCCGTGATCTGCGGTGAAGACGAGGACGCCACCGAGCGCTTCGACGACGGCGAGGAGTTCGGTAAGGCATTCCTCGAGCACCTCGATGGCGTCGATGGTGGCTCCGAGATCTCCTGTGTGGCCGACCATGTCGCCGTTCGGGAAGTTGAGCCGACCGAATCGGTAGTCGCCGGAGCGAAGGAGGTCGATGGTGCGGTCGGTGATCTCGCGTAACTTCATGGCCGGAGTGGTGTTGAACTGCACGTTGTCGGACGGGATCTGGACGTAGGTCTCCAGGTCGGCGTCGATGTAGCCCGACCGGTTCCCGTTCCAGAAGTAGGTGACGTGGCCGAACTTCTGGGTTTCGCTGATGGCGAAGCTCCGGACCCCGGCCGCGCAGAGGTACTCGCTGATCGTTCGATCGATCGTTGGCGGCTCGATCAGGTAGTTGGTGGGAAGAGCAAGGTCGCCGTCGTATTGCAGCATGCCCGCGAAGTAGACCGAAGGGTGGGTACCTCGATCGAATTGACTGAACTCCGTTCGTTCGTACGCCAAGGAGATTTCGATCGCGCGGTCGCCACGGAAGTTGTAGAGGATGACCGCGTCGCCGTCGGCCATGGCGCCGACCGCTGATCCCTGTTCGTCCACGACGACGAAGGGATCGAGGTACTGGTCGCCCGCATCGCTCTCGTCGTACATCGTTCGCACGGCATCACCGGCGCTGGCGAAGGGTCGTCCGACGCCATGGGTGTGGCAGTGATAGCCGCGCTCGACCATGGCCCAGTCCGCTCCGTAGCGATCCATCGTGATGGTCATTCGACCTCCGCCGGACGCGATGCGGTAATCGGCCTGATGGTGTTCGTTGATCTTGGTGAGGACCTGCTCGGTTTGGGCGATGTAGTCCAGGGCGGACCGTGCCGCGACGTCGCGACCGTCGTGGAGGATGTGTACACGCGCTCGCCGTACACCTTGGTCGGCGGCGACCTCGAGGAGGTGGTAGAGGTGTTCGTTGTTGCTGTGTACTCCTCCGTCGGAGTGCAGTCCGAGCAGATGGAGGGTGTGGGATCGGCCGTGCCCGATCACGGTCTTCCACACATCGCTCCGGAACAACGAGCCCGTCGTGAGCGCGGCGTTGACCAGCTTGGCCCCCTGGGCGAAGACCCGTCCCGCCCCCAGAGCGTTGTGGCCGACTTCGCTGTTGCCCATGTCGTCGTCGCTCGGGAGCCCGACGGCCGGCCCGTGGGCCGCAAGTCGTGTGGCGAGCGTGTGGGGGAGGGAGCCATCGGTCAACGCGTCGAGCGTGGGTGCGGCGGCCTCGGTGACGGCGTTGCTCGGCCCGGCCGGCGCGATGCCGACGCCGTCGGCGATGACCAGGAGCAGAGGCCCGGGCCGGCCGGAGAAGGAGGGCAGTCGGGAAAGGGAGAGCGCCATGTGCGAAGTCTAGAAGCCAGCCTCGCTACGGCGAATGACGTCGGCCAGGTGACCGGCGATCGGCACCTGGCCCTTGTGCAGGCGGTTTTCCGCTTCGGCCAGGTTGAACCATGCGATCCGGTCGATCTCGGGGATGGTCACCCGTTTCCCGGATCGAGGAGGCCACTCGACCTCGGTAGTGCTGACCGGGTTCCGACCGAATGAGGTCACGTCGAAGTCGGCCTCGAGGGCCCAGACCGAGATGCGCTTGGGACCCCCCAGCTCGACGAGCAACCAATACTCTCCGTCGGGGGAAGGGTGGCCGAGTTCCTCCTGGAACTCGCGGCGTGCGGCCGCAACCGGGTTCTCGCCTTCATCGAGCTCTCCCTTGGGGATCGACCAGCCGTGTTGGTCCTTCTTTGCCCAGAACGGTCCGCCGGGGTGAGCGAGCAGGATCTCGACATCGTTGCCCGAGGCCCCGGTTCGGCGGAACAGCAGCAGGCCGGCGGAGGTCTTCATAGCCCTATGCTCGCGCCATGACAGAGCAACAGAACGACATCCAGCGCATCGACGCCGGCGCCCGCATGAGTTCAGCCGTGATCCATGGCGACACCGTGTACCTGGCGGGCATCGTCGCGAGTGACTACGACCTCGACGTCAAGGGGCAGACCGCCCAGATCCTCGGCCGGATCGACGAACTCCTGGCGTCGGCCGGGACCGACAAGTCGAAGCTGCTTTCGGCCAACATCTGGCTGACGGACATCACCGAGTGGTCCCAGATGAACGAGGTGTGGGACCCATGGGTGTCTCCGGGTAACACGCCGGCTCGCGCTACCGTCGAAGCCCGACTGGCGGCACCAAAGGCGAAGGTCGAGATCATGGTCGTCGCGGCGCGCTGAGCCGTCGAGCACCCGGTCAGGTTTCCCTGGCCTGGCCGGCATCCAACATGGCCCGGACTACCCCGGGGTCGAAGCCGACCTCGGTCAAGACTTCGATCGTGTGCTGGCCGAGGCGCGGGGCGTGGCGCCGCAGTCCTGCTGGTGCGTGCTCGTAGCGCACCGGTTCGGCCACGTTTCGGTAGTGACCCTCGCTCGGGTGGTTCTCCGGCTCGAACAGGCCGACCGCCGCGAGGTGTGGGTCGGCAGCGGCGTCGGGGAGGTCCAGCACCGGGCTCATGGGGATTGAGTTCGCGTCGCACAGGATCTGCCACTCCGCGATGGTGTGGAGTGCGGCGATCTCGTCCAGTAAGCGGTACAGCTCGTCGATGTTGGCGATCCGGGCGTTGTGGTCGGTGAATCGGGCATCGGTCGCGAGGTCGGGTCGGTCGGCCACCCGGAAGAACGCCTGCCATTGCTGGTTTGCGTAGGGCAGGATGCAGGCCCAGCCGTCGGCCGTGCGGACCGGCCTCCTGTATGGCGACAACAACCGGTCGTAGCCGAACGGTCCGATCGGCGGCTCGAAGACGTGGCCGCGCTGGTGATCGAGCAGGTTGAAGGCCACCATGGTCTCGAGCATCGGGACTTCGATGTTCTGGCCTTGTCCGGTCCGGTAGCGGTGGACCAGCGCGGCGAGCACTGCCTGGGCGATCACCATGCCGCACACCTTGTCGGCGATGATCGTCGGCAGGTAGCCGGGACGATCCTGTACTTGCCCGACGAGCCAGCTCAGGCCCGAGCCGGCCTGGACGGCGTCGTCGTACGCGGCGCGTTCGGCGTAGGGCCCGCCCGATCCGTAACCGTTGGCGACGCAGACGATGAGCTCGGGTTTTCGGGCGCTGAGCGTCTCGGGCCCGAGGCCCAGGCGAGTCAGCGCAGAGCGTCGCATGTTCGTGACGACGACGTCCGCTGAGTCGATGATGGTGAGGGCGGCCTCGCGTCCCATGTCGCTCTTCAGATCGAGGGCGACCGATCGCTTGTTGCGATGGACGTTGAGCAGGATCCCGGACATGCCGGGATTGCGAGCCGGAACGCTGTTCCGCAGCGAGTCGCCCTCGAGCGTCTCGATGCGAATGACGTCTGCCCCCAGGTCGCCGAGGATCCGGGTACCGAGCGGACCCATGAGAATGGTGGTGAGGTCGATGACCCGGATGCCGTCGAGACATCCCGGTGGTAGTTCATGCATCGCGACATTCCTACTCTTCGGTGGGCTCGGCGACCAACTGATCTTCTGGCTTCGGCGCTACTCGTTCAGCGGCGCGTAAGGCTCACCGGCTGCAAACGGTCCGGTATCTGATGTCGAGCTAGGTCGGCCGGCGAAACTGGTCGGCCCTAATCCCTCTTGGGCAGGCCGATGATGGACGCGGCTTCTGCTGGGGATGCGACGCGCTGGCCCGACTTTTCGATCAGGGCGACTGCTTGTTGAACGAGCTCGACGTTGGTGGGCTTGTTCGGGCCGCGATGATCCTCGAGCCCGACGCGCAGATGGCCGCCGCGTTCGAGAGCCCACCCCGCCATGCCGCACTCGACGACGTCGCCGCCCAGGACAGCGACGGCCCATGTGACCGAGCGCTCGCCGAGCATTTCGCGGTACAGGTCGAGGGCCGATTCGGTGGGTGGCAAGCCGAAACTCCAATTGCCGCCTCCTCCGAAGTACAGCTTGATGAACGCTCCCGCGGGCATCGTCCCAGCGGCCAAGTGGGCCAGCGCGGTTCGAAGGAAGCCCGGCTCGAAGATGGCGATGTTCGGACCGAGTTCGAGCCTGCGACACTCGCTCAGTTGGTGGGCGAAGTCGGCGTAGCTGTTCACGTAGACGAAACTCGACGGCTCTTTGGAATCTCCGGCGCCGATCGCACCCAGGTTCACCGAGCCCGGGTCGGCGTAGGCCGTCCTCAGGACACCCGCGGCGACCAGCGGGGCGTGCGCCCCCCAACGCTCGGAGACAGGGTCGAGAAACGTCGCCGTTGGATAGAGAATGGCGTCGGGGCGCTCGGCCAGAACCATTCGGTACGTCTCGAGCGACTGTTCGGCCGTTCTGGTGGCGCTCGTTGCGCCGTCGGCGTCGTGCTGGTGGACGATGGCTGCGCCGGCGTCCATGCACGCCAAAGCGTCGTCGGCTATCTCGTGGGGTGTGATGGGCACGTTCGGATTGCGAGAGCGGCGCGTTGGCCCATTCAGCGCAACCTCGATGATGACAGGTTGATCGGCCATGCCTAATTCCTAGTCGGTCCCGGTCTGCTCCGGGCAATACTTGCATCTTGGTCGATCGATGCGAGCTTCTCGACGGGGTGGGGCGTCCTGTCGTCAGCTATGTCCCGTTCCCTCAGGAACGCCCGACCGCAGAGCGGATACTGGCGCCGAGCGGGATCGAAGCCGCGGTGCGCGCCGCGTTCGACCAGCTTCGGGGCTGGTGGTTGGTCTCTGATGACGACGCGCTCACTACCGCGCTCCTCGACGCTGGCGCCGTTCTGGTCCGCCACGCGCACCGGTACCGCCGATCGCTCGCGCCCGGGCAGATTCCCTTCCCCGAGGTGGCCGGCTCATCGCCTTCTGCATCATCAACGACATGGAGGAGTAGCCGCCCGAAGGCGGGGCCTGGGTGAGCGAGGTGTTCCGCGAGCCCGGGGATGCCTTTGTCGGAACAGGGGCCAGGGTGCTCCAACGCTCGCTGTACCTGCTCGCCGAGGCAGGCGATGCGGGGGTCGGACTGGCCGTCACCGATGGCAACCCGGCCAAGATAGTGTATCGACGGCTCGGGTTCGAGCGAGTCTCTTCGTCTCGAAAGCTGCTGATCCCCGAGAGCTGATCGCGTTTCCTTGGTACGCTGTCGTCGTCACGCGGTCGTGTCCACGGGAGCGAGTTCTAGGCTGATCGGTCAGGAACGGGTTGCCGCCCCCTCGGCGCGCCCTACGACGTTCGAGGAGGTGGCACCGTGCCGTGGCCGACGTGGCAGGAATCGGGAACTGCCGCGCTCGTGAGCGCGCTGCTCGTGTTCCTTCTCCGGCGCTTTCGGCCCAGCCGGGCCTCCATGGCGCTCATCCCTGCGGCCTGGGAATTTTCGTTCGTCGCTGCGCTCTACACCTTGTGGCGCTTGGCTCGGAAGCTTCCCATCGCGCACGAGGATGGGGCGTTGGAGCGGGCGCGGCAGATTGCGGTGTGGCAGGACCGTCTGTTCCTCCCGTCCGAGGCGAATATTCAGCGCTGGGTCATCGAGCGGGATTGGCTCGCATGGTTCACCAGCGTCTACTACGCCACCGTCCATGTTCCAGCGCTCATCGCTTTCCTGATCTGGATGTGGGTACGCCATCGCGAGCACTACCACACATGGCGCACTGCGCTTGCCATTCTCACCGGCTTCTGCCTCGTCGTACGGTTCCTGAGGGTCGCGCCTCCGAGGTTTCTGCCGGAGTACGGCTTCGTGGACCTGAGCAACCGCATCGGTATCTCGGTGTACGGACCGGTCGGCTCAGGTATCTCAGATCAGTTCGCGGCGATGCCGTCCATCCACGTGGCCTGGGCGGCCATCGTGTCGTTCGGAGTCTTCGCCGTCAGTCCGAGCCGGTGGCGTTGGGTCGTACTGAGCCACGTCTTCGTCACCGTGTGGGTCGTCGCCGCAACCGGACATCACTGGTGGGCCGACGGCATCGTCGCCGTCGCGTTCTTGGTCGTCGGACTGTGGATGAATCGAGTGGGACGTCAACGCCGGGTAGGCCGGTTGGCCTGGTTGTCCCCGGACCGCCCCGAGCCGCCGGCCGGTGCCGTCGACCTCGCCGCGGTTGAGGGCGCCGCGGCGCGGTGAGTGCAAACCGGCACCCGTTGTCTCAGCCCCGCTTCTCGAATTTGCTCAGTGCCTCACGCCATGGCGGCTCGTCGTCGGGGCCCGACATCGATCGCAATGAGCGGAGGATCATCCCGATCCCTGCTCCGAAACTGACGAGCATGATCAGGAGGTGGGACAGCTTGAGGTTCAGGAAGAACTGCAGGTGGCTCAGGATCTCGACAACGAGGATGGCGAAGCCGGCGGCGAAGAGGACCCAGCCCCAGAGTTTGCGAGCGTCGTAGAACAACGCGATGACTCCGGCCAGGAGCGGGAGGAAGACCACGCCGGTTGATCCGCCGACGAGACCCGACATCCAGCCGGCACCGAAGGTGGTGACCCGTACCGAGTCGACGAAGAACCAGGCCGAGGTGATGCTGAGCGCACATCCGGCGAGGAAGACGCCGAGCCCGCCTGGGGACCCGCCGGGTTCGGAGAGTTCGGTCATGGCCGAATCGTAGGGCGTGGGTGATGCCTAGTGGGCCACGTCACCGCCGATGGCCTCCCTGATCAGATCGGCGTGGCCGCAGTGGCGGGCGTACTCCTCGATCAGGTGCACCAAGATCCAGCGAAGGTTCCGCCGTTCGCCCGATGCGTTGGTGCCAACGGTGGGCGCGTCCACTGAGGGTGTGCGATCGATGCGGCTGCGGCTGTCGACGGCCATTGTGTTGAATCGCTGGAGCAGTTCCTCCCTGGTCCAGGTTTTCGCAAGGGTCATCTCGGCGTCTGGGTCGGCAGCGAAGTCGAGCGACGCGTACGGCTCCGACTCGGGCTC
>JAQCHM010000016.1 GCA_027730885.1 Actinomycetota bacterium
CGCCAACATCTCCCCACTGGTCGCCTGGCTCTGCACCGAGGACTGCCCGGCGACGGCCCAGGTGTACTGGGTCGGAGGCAGCCGCATCGGCCGCTACCAGGAATGGACCCAGGTCGAACTGGCGAACAACGACGACGCGTGGACCGTCGACAGCGTGGCTCGGGCCGTCGGCGACTGGCCGTCGGCGCATGTGAACACCCGAAGCCTGCGCATCACCGGCACGGAGCAGATCTGAGTCTGCTTCAATGGGCACGTCCAATGGGCACGCTCCGCCCAGAACAACCGCAACAAGTACCGTTAGCAACAGTACCGCTAGAAACCACAAGCACAAGCAGGGAAGCCCATGTCTCGAACGATCGACACCGGTAGTGAACATCTCAGCGCTGAGGTCGGTGATGACGGCGTCTGCGTCATCACCATGAACCGTCCCGAGGCCCGCAACGCCATGACCGGCGGCATGTTGTCCGGACTGGCGTTGGCGTTGGCCGAGGCCGAGACCGCGCTCGACGTTCGGTGTGTGGTGCTCACCGGCGCCGGTGGAGCCTTCTGCGCCGGTGGCGACGTCAAGGGGTTTGCCTCGGGCGACGGGGCAGGAGGAGGGTCGAGTTCGTGGGACGCAGGCGTGCACGAGCAGCGGCTCAGCCACCGGGCGACGTCGGGGGTGCTGTTCAACATGCCCAAACCGACCCTCGCCGTGCTGCCCGGCCCGGCCGCCGGTGCCGGTCTTTCGCTCGCTCTGGCGTGTGACCTGCGGATCGCGGTCGACACCGCCGTCATCACGACCGCGTTCGCCAAGGTCGGTCTGGCCGGCGATTACGGTGGCACCTGGTTCCTCACCCAACTCGTGGGACCGGCCAAGGCGAAGGAACTCTACTTCCTGCCCGACCGCATGGACATGAGCACCGCGTTGGGTCTGGGCATCGTGAACCAGGTGGTCGGCGCAGACTCATTCGGCGCGACCTGGCGGGCGATGGCGGCCAAGCTGGCCGCCGGTCCGACCATTGCGTACCGGTACATGAAGGAGAACATCAACCGCTCTGTGGGCGGGGACCTGGCGGCCAACCTCGATCTCGAATCGACCCACCATCGCCACACCGGGACGACCGAGGATCACAAGGAAGCCTCCCGCGCCTTCGTCGACAAGCGCGAGCCCGTCTTCCGCGGCCGCTGATGTTCTTCGAAACCACGCTCACCCGCCAGCGCATCGAGGCGATGACCGACGCGGGCCACTGGACCGACGAGTTGCTGATCGACCGGTTCCGTCACCACGTAGCCCGCAAGGGTGATGCCCCCCTGGTGACCGATCGACTGGGCACGCTGTCGTGGTCTCAGGCGGCCGAGCAGGTCGATGCTTTCAGCAAAGGGCTGTTGGCGCTGGGCGTGGTCACGGGTGATGTCGTCCAACTCCAGCTGCCCAACCGGAGAGAGTTCGTGTTGGCGGTCCTCGCGGTCGAGCAGATCGGAGCGGTGATCAACCCGGTGGCTCCGATCTTCCGGTCCAACGAGGTCTCGGTGATGAGCGAGCTGGCCCGACCGGTCGTGGTGGTGACCGTCTCGGAGTTCCGTAACTTCGGCCTGGCGGACATGCACCTCGAGCTGCGAGGGCGGTGTCCCTGGGTGAAGCACGTGGTCGTCGTCCCTGCCAGGGGGGCCGCCGGCGATGGGGCCGAGACCGGCCCCGGGGACGGCATCCCGGCCGACTGCATGTCCTGGGACGAGGTGCTCGAGCGTGGCCGGGCTTCGGGCTTCAACGAGCGGACGATGGCGTTGCTCCGTCCGTCGCCGAACGACGTGTGCGAGGTCATGTTCACCTCGGGTACCACCGGGCAGCCCAAGGGCGTCATGCACACTCAGAACACGATCAACGCGGCGGCCGACCTGTGGCTGGAGCGGATCGCTCCCGATTGCACGACGTTCCACATGTCGTCCACGTTGGCCCACCAGACGGGCTACCTCTACGGCATCCGGGCGCCCATCAGCGCCGGGGCCCAGATCGTCTATCAGGAAGTCTGGAACGCGACCGAGTTCGCAGGGCTGATCGAACGGCACCGCATCGACGCCTCCATGGGGGCCACCCCTTTCCTGGCCGATCTCCTCGCGGTCGAGAACCTCGACCAGTTCGACCTCTCCAGCTTCAAGGCCTTCGTCTGCGCCGGCGCCGCCATCCCGCTCCCCGTGCTCGAACGGGCCCGCGATCTCCTGCCCTGCACCGTCATGCCCGGGTGGGGCATGACCGAGACCGCGCTTTCGACCACCGGTCGGCGCGACGATCCTTTCGACAAGCGGGCAACCGACGGTTCCGCGTTGGCGGGCAACGAGGTGCGGGTCGTCGACGAGTCCGGTGACCCGGTCGGTGTCGGGATCGAGGGTGACCTGCAGTTCCGGGGATCCCTGGCCTTCGTCGGGTACATCCAGGGCCGGGAACTCACCGAGTCCTGTTGGCGGGACGGCTGGTTCGACACCGGCGACCGAGCGGTCATGGACAGCGACGGGTACATCTCGATCTCGGGACGGACCAAGGACATCGTGATCCGGGGCGGCGAGAACGTCCCGGTCAAAGAGGTCGAGGACGTGCTCCTGCGGCATCCGGCGGTGGCGAACGTCGCCGTCATCGCCCAGCCTCACGAGCGCCTCGGCGAGATCGGATGTGCCGTCATCGTCGCGGTCGGTGCGCCGCCGACCCTCGCCGACTTGACGGCGTTCCTCGCCGAACAGAAGGTGACGCCTCAGTTCTGGCCCGAGGCGCTCCAGGTGGTCGAAGAGTTCCCCATGACGCCGAGCGGCAAGATCCAGAAGTACCGGCTGCGTCAGCTGGTCGAGAGCGGAGATGTCTGATGCCCACACCAGCACGCGTCGTGGTTTTGCCAAAAGAGTTCGCCCCCATGCGGGTCGAGGAGGTCGAGCTTCCCGACCCGAGCGGTCATCAGGTGGTGGTGAAGGAGTTCGCCAGTGGTATCTGCCACAGCCAACTCCACACGATCCACAACCCGCGGGCCCATGACATCTGCCTCGGGCACGAAGCCACCGGTGAGGTGCTGGCGGTCGGTGAACTGGTCACCCACGTGAAGTCGGGCGATCGCGTGCTGCTGACGTTCCAACCCCGGAACCTGCGTGAGACCGATCGCATGCCGTGGAAGGCGGGGCTCGACCTGGCCGAGGGCGGCCGCCTGCAGTCCAGCCAGATCTTCACCTGGAGCACGCACACCATTCTCGATGACCAGTACGTGATACCGCTCGCCCCCGATGCCCCGGTCGACGTGACCGCCATCGTTGGCTGCGCGGTGTTGACCGGTGCAGGGGCGGTGCTGCGGGCGGCCGCCGTGCAGCCGGGCCAGAGCGTCGCGATCTGGGGCGTCGGCGGTGTCGGGCTCAACGCGGTGGCGGCGGCTCGCATGTCGGGTGCCAACCCCATCATCGCGGTCGACATGGACGACGAGAAGCTCGAGTTGGCAACGCGGTTCGGTGCCACGCACGTTGTCAACGCTACGCACCAAGACCCGACCGAGGTGATCCGTTCGCTGACCCCGGGCCCCGCTGGTGCCTTCGGGTACGGGGGCTCTCCGATCGCGGGAGTCGACTTCGCCTTTGACGTCGTCGCCCGACCGGCCACGTTCCTCCAGGCGTTCAGATCGACTCGCAACAGCCGCAACGCGGTGCACGGCGGAGGAACGACGGTGGTGGTCGGGGTGCCACAGGCGCCCTTCGAGCTGCCGGCCATCGAGCTGCTCATGAACGAACGGCACGTGCAGGGGACGCTCGGCGGTACCGCGGTGCCCGAAGAGGACATTCCCCGGTTCGTGGCGTGGTATCAGAATGGCGACCTCGACCTCGACGCCCTGGTCACGTCACGGGTCGGCATCGACGAGATCAACGAGGCGTGCAAGATGCTGGACGAGGGGAAGGTCCTGGGGCGCTCGATCATCGAGTTCTGACCGGCGTCAACCCAGCGCCTCGGTTCGGCGACGGGCGGCCACAGCCACGGCCTCGATGCCGGGACCGTCGCTCGACGGCGACTCGTCGATGGCCGCGCCGTCGAAGGGCAGATCGGCCAGGGCTGCGAGTGTCCCTTGGACCGAACGTGTGAGCGCTCCCAAGTCGTAGCCCCCTTCGAGGAGAAAGAGGCTGCGACCGGAGGGAACCAGCTCGAGAACCCGTTTGGTCAGGAGGTGGTAGTCGCCGGCCGTCCAACGCAGATCGGCGAGTGGATCAGCACGATGGGCGTCGTAGCCGGCCGAGACCAGGATCCAGTCGGGATCGAACCGATCGATCTCGGGCCCGAGAATGGCGTCGAACGCGGCGAGGGCGACGTGGCCGGGTGCGCCGGCCGGGAGCGGGATGTTGACGGTGTGGCCCCTCGCGGCCGGGCCGCCGATCTCGCCGGCCCGGCCTGTGCCCGGGTAGGAGGGGTGCTGGTGGGTCGAGGCATAGAGGACCATCGGATCGTTCCAGAAGATGTCCTGCGTGCCGTTGTCGTGGTGCACGTCCCAGTCGAAGATGGCCACTCGCAGACCGCGGGACCTCAGCGCCGCCGCGGCGACCACCACGTTGTTGACGAGGCAGAACCCCATCGCCTGGTTGGCGGTGGCGTGATGGCCCGGCGGGCGCACGGCGACGAACGCGGATCGCCCTCCTTCGGTCTCGAGGGTCTCGATCGCGGCCAGGGTGGAGCCGGCGGCCCAGCGGGCGGTGTCCCACGAACCGGCCGAGGTGTGGGTGTCGGCATCGATCTCGCCGCCGCCGCCCAGGATCTGACGCTCCAGGGCATCGAGGTAGCCGGCATGGTGGGCCAGCTCGAGCTCGAGCTCGATCCGGGTCGCCGGTCGGCCGATGCCCTGCCGGACCGCATCGGCCAGCCGGGGGTCGTCCAGCGCCGCGGCCGCCGCGGGCAGTCGTGCCGCGCGCTCGGGGTGCCAACCGCCCGTGTCGTGGGCGTCATGGTCTCGGGTGTCGATCCAGACGATCGGATGCATGGCCTCAGGGTAGGCGCGGGTCGAGGGGCACGGCCCACACGACGGTGGCGTCGGAGCCGTCTGGGCCGGGGCTGTGTTCGATGCTGCCGTCGAGGAGTTGGGCCCGGATGGCCAGGTTGCGGAGTCCGTAGCCGCGGGGCGCACGGAGATCGATTCCTTCGCCGTCGTCGCTGACGGTCAGAGCCAGGTGGGTCGGGCCGACCTCGATGTGCACGACGGCCGACTCGGCGTTGGCGTGTCGTTCCACGTTGGAGAGCAGCTCGTTCAAGACGGGCGAGAGTTGCGCTTGATGTGATGGGGGAAGGGCATCGACGTCGCCGGTGATCTCGAGGCGAACATGATCGCGTCCGACCGCACGATGGCGGTCGATGAGTCGATCGAGTTCGCCTCGGAAGCCGCTGCCCGCGAGGCCGTCTGATCGGGTCAGCGCGAAGATGGCGCGGCGTATCACCGCGATGGTCTCGTCGAGGTCGGTGATGGCTTCGACCGCCTTGTCACTCAGGCGGGCGGGGGAACCGAGCGACGCCTCGCTCTTGTCGGACGCCTGACCCATTGTCGAGATGTCACCGCCGGCGCAGAAGGCTCTACCTTGGCCGGTCAGCACGACGACCCGGACGGAGTCGTCGGCTGCGAGGCGTTCGAGGTGGCCGAGCGCAGTTTCGAACAGCTCGGTGTTCTGGGCGTTGAGCCGATCGGGTCGATTGAGGGTGAGGGTCGCTACGCCGTCGGCGGTCGTGAGCAGAACGGGCGAGGCTGTCGTGTTCATGTCGTGGTGTTCATGTTGCAGTGTTCATGTTGCAGTGTTCATGTCGCCGGGAAGAGATCGTGGCGGCCGTACAGCTCGACCACGTTGCCGCCGACGATCTTGGCGACGTTCTCGGGCGAGAGGTCCTTCGTCTGCTCGGCCAGCATGCCCTGGCTGTAGGGCCAGGTGGAGTCGCTGTGGGGGAAGTCGTTGGCCCACAGCAACCGGTCGGGGGACAAGATGCCGACCTCGGCCATCCGGAACGCCGACCAGTCGTCCTGGAACGTCACGTAGACGTGGTCGGCGAAGTATTCGCTCGGTCGTCGCTCGAGTTCGGGGGACGTGAGCCAGTTGCGGTGGCGGTTGTAGGCGTGGTCCATCCGATAGGAGTAGTGGGGGACCCATCCGGCGTCGGCCTCGACGCACACCATGTCGAGGTTCGGATGCCGATCGAAGACGCCGCCGAAGACGAAGGTGCCGATGAGATCCTGGTTACCCCGGATGATCGACATGAAGGAATTGAGCTTCGGACCTCGTGGCCGATAGGCCTTGCCAGTGAGGATGTGGAACGACAACACGAGGCCGAGGTCGATGGACGCCTCGAAGAACTCGCCCCACACCGGGTCGTCGTAGTCCCCGTTGCTTCCCGAGCTAGCCGTCTCGTCGACCGTGCCCGGCGTTCCGGGCAACATGACGCCCCGGAGTCCGGCGGCCTTGATGGCCTCGAGGTCGGTAATGCCCTCGTCGACGCTGCGCAGGGCGGTCTGGCCGCAGCCGTACAGGCGATTGGGGGCGAACGCGCAGTAGCCGGCGATCCAGCGGTTGTAGGCGTCGAACATGGCCTTCTTCAGGTCGAGGTCCCGGTGGTTGCAGAGCAGCATGCCCACCGAGGGGTAGATGACCTCGCCGTCGACACCGTCCTTCTCCTGGGCCCCGACGCGAGCCTCGGGGTCCCAGCCCGCCCGATGCAGCCCGTCGAACGGCACGCCCTTCATCGTCAGCTGGTCGGAGGGCTTGCCGGCGGCGGAATGGAGGGAGAGGCGGACGGCCTGCGCCATGCCGGGGATGTGGAAGGTGGCGCCGTCGGGGAGCTCGTCAGTCATGAAGGGAGCCCGGTCCCTGAACGTGGGGTCGATGTTGTCGATGTAGGTCCAGCCGGGTTCGGTGATGTGTGAATCAGCGGAGATGATGGGCGTACGGACGATTCGTGGAGCATCTTCGATGCGGTGGTCGGTGGCCAGGGCCATGGCACTCCCTCTCGTTGGATCCGGTGCGTTCGGTTGCTGGGCCTCAGCCCAGTACGCCGGCGCCCAAAACGCCAACTGGGCAATCTCGACCAGTCCCTCGGCGACCTGGTCGGCTTCGGTCATCGCTGATCCGGTCCACCTCGTCGAGTAGCGGCTCCTACGGGGAGCAGGAGGGCAAAGTCGAAAACGCCGAGCACCATCGCCAGTACGAGCGCGGGGCGATAGCCGAGGGAGTCGATCGCCCTGCCCATCACGGGCGGGCCGACGAGGCCACCGAGGCCCGCTCCGGTGTACAACAGTCCGAGCAGGCCACCGAGACCGGCCGGGCCCCAGATGTCGGCCGCGACCGCGGGAGCGAGTGCGATGAAACCTCCGTACGAGACTCCCATCACCACAGCGAAGGCGAGCAGGAGGCCATAGCTCGGTCCGGCGACGAACCACAGCGCGAAGCTCAGGCCCATGACCAGGATCGAACCTTGGTAGAGGGCCAGGGGTTTCGTTCGGGCCGCCAGTCGGCCGAGCCCGAGGCGGCCGACGATGGACGCCAGGCCGATGAGACCCAGGAGGAGGCCGGCCGAGCGGTCGGAGCCCTGCTCTTTCATGTAGTCGGTCATGAACACGAAGGGCATGAAGAGCGGGAACGCGAAGACGAACATCGAGATGTATAGCAACCAGAACGGCCGGGAGGTCTTGATGGTCTCGGTCAGCGAGGTGGCGACACCGGCAACACCGGCGGCCGGCGGGCGCTTGGCTCCGAGCGCCGCGATGGACATGAGGACGCCGGCGCCCACCGCCATGATGACGTACGTCTGGCGCCAGCCGTAACGTTCGATGAGCCGTTCGGCCAAGGGCGCGTTGACGAGGGTGCCGAGCCCGACGCCGGCAACCGCGAACCCCATGGCCGTTGTCCGCTTCTCAGCGAACCAGCCTCCGACGCACGCCAGCATCGGCACGTAGCCGCAGGCGACGCCGATACCGACGCCGATGCTGTAGGTCAGGTAGCCGACGTAGAGGTTGTCGACCCTCGACGTGGCCAGCAGACCGAGCACCATGGAGACTGCGCCGAAGATGAGCACGGGCCTCGGCCCGATGCGGTCGGCGACCTTCCCGCTCACGACGCCGAACACGAAATAGAGGAAGGTGGTGAGCGCGAAGAAGAAGGCCGTCCGGCCGCGGTCGATGCCGAACTCGTTGGCCATCGACCGGAAGAAGGCGCTGAAGCTGTAGGTCACCCCGAAGACGGTGTACATCGACAGGAAGGCGGCGCCCACGACCCACCAACCGGCCGGGCCGTCAACGAGGGGTTGCTCGGCCGATGCCGCGGCTACCGGAAGGCGCGAAAGGCGTCGCACACCTCACCTACGAACGTCTCGGGAACCTCGAAGGCGGCGAAGTGCCCGCCCTTGTCGTACTCGGCCCAGTGGCGGATGTCGGTGAAGCTCACCTCGACCCATTTCCGGACAGGGGGAACGATCTCCTTGGGGAAGACTGCGAAACCTGACGGGATGGAGACGGTATGGCGGACCCCGCGGCCGAAGCTCTCCCAGTAGATGCGAGCCGACGACGCGCCGGCGGCGTTGACCCAGTAGAACATGACGTTGTCGAGCAGTTCGTCGCGGGTGAGAACGTTCTCGGGGTGGCCGTCGCAGTCGGTCCAGGCCCAGAACTTCTCGAGGATCCAGCCCGCCTGCCCCGCGGGCGAGTCGACCAGGCTGTATCCGATGGTCTGGGGCCGCGTCGACTGCTGTTTGGAGTAGCCCGAATCCCAGTCGCGGTAGTACTGGGCGCCGTCGAGTGCCCGCTGCTCCTCGGGTGTCGGATCGCCGTCGATCCTGGGGCGAGCCCCCATGGCCAGGGTCACGTGGATGGCCGCGCAGTGGTCGGGATCGGTGGCACCGATGGCGGTGGTGACCGCCGAGCCCCAGTCGCCTCCCTGAGCGACATAGCGGTCGTAGCCCAGGCGGGCCATCAGCTCGGCGAACGTGACGGCGATCTTGTCGACGCCCCAGCCGGGCACCGTTGGCTTGCCCGAGAACCCGAAGCCGGGTAGCGAGGGTGCCACCACGTGGAAGGCGTCGGCCGCGTCGCGGCCGAAGGCCGCCGGATTCACCAACGGTTCGATGACCTTGTGGAACTCGACGATCGACCCGGGCCATCCGTGGGTGATGAGGAGCGGGATGGCCCCGGGGTGGGGTGAGCGTTGATGGACGAAGTGGATGCTCAGACCGTCGATCTCGGTGGTGAACTGGTCGAATCGGTTGAGGGCGGCCTCTCGAGCTCGCCAGTCGTAGTCCGTCGCCCAGTACTCGCACACCTCCTTGAGGTAGGTGAGCGGTATGCCCTGGCTCCAGTCGTCGACAACTTCCTTCTCCGCCCAACGGGTGTTGTTCAGGCGCTGGCGCAAATCGTCGAGGACGGCGTCGGGGACGGCGATGGTGAATGGCGCGATGTCGGTCGATCCCTGCATGCGCCGACACTAGCGCTGGGTCGGTGCTGGACGGGAACCTCGGGTTCGGCCGCTCTGACTAGGGTGGTCGGATGACCGATCCTGCAGCCTTTTCCCTCCCGAACACCAACTCCGATCTGGGCGGCCAGGTCGCCCTGGTCACCGGGACCACCTCCGGCCTCGGTCGCCGCTTCGCTCTGGTGTTGGCCGCATCCGGGGCGAGGGTGGTGGTCACCGGTCGACGCCAGGAGCGCCTCGATGCCCTCGCGGCCGAGATCAACGCCTCGGGCGGGGTTGCCGCCGCGGTGGCGGTCGACGTGACCGATCCCGTCTCCCTCGTCGCGGCGGTCGATGCGGCCGACGCGGCGTTCGACGCGCCGGTGCAGATCCTGGTGAACAACGCGGGGATCCCGGATGCCCAGCGAGCGCACAGGATGCCCCTCGAGCTCATCGATGCCGTCTTCGACACCAACCTCCGCGGCCCCTACATCCTGTCGTGCGAGGTCGCTCGGCGGTTGATCGCGGCCGAGCTCCCGGGCCGCATGGTGAACATCTCCTCCATGGGTGCGTTCAGCTACTCGGGCCAGGGAGCGGCCCTCTATTCGATCACCAAGGCGGGCCTCAACCGGATGACCGAGGCCTTGGCCGTCGAGTGGGCTCGCTTCGGGATCAACGTCAACGGCATCGCCCCGGGCGCGTTTGCGTCGGAGATGATGGACGGGATGCTCGAACGGATGGGCGACATCACGCGCCACTTCCCCCGTCACCGGCTCGGTGACCCGGCCCAACTCGACAGCACCCTGCTGTTCCTCTGCTCGCCTGCGTCGGAGTTCGTCACCGGCACGGTGGTCAAGGTCGACGATGGCCAAGGATCGCGCTGACTCAGCGCTTCGTGGTCTTCCAGGTGTCGTGGTAGGTGATCTCTTCGATCGGCCGGCGTACAGCCGGTCGAAAGTCGGTGCCAACGGTGTAGGCGACCGGAAGTAAGCCTGCCTGGGTCACGCGTTCGGGGATCTCGAGCAGCTCCCGGGCCTCGGCCTCGAAGGTGAGGTGCAGCGTCGTCAGGCAGGTGCCAAGCCCCCTGCTCCGTAACGCCAGCTGGAACGACCACATCGCGGGCATGATCGAGCCGAACAGCGCGGCGGCGTTCCACCCACCCCGGTCGACCTCGCCCAAGATGCAGGGCACGACCATCACTGGCACCTCGTGGAGGTGTTCGACGAGGAAGAGCGACGAATCGAGGACCTTGTGGAGCTCGGTGCCCGGTCCTAGCGAGGCGACGCGGTCGGTGAGGTAGCCCTGGCCGGCGCGGCGATAGAGGTCGGCCAAGGCGGCTCGTTTCGCTTCGTCTCGGATCACGAGCCATCGCCAGTTCTGCGTGTTCGAGCCGGTCGGTGCCTGGATGGCCAGGCGCAGGCAGTCGTAGAGCACGTCGTCGGGCACGGGTCGATTCAGGTCGAGCCGGCGTCGCACCGCCCGGGTGGTCGTGAGGAGCGCGTCAACCTGATCGAGATCGAACTGCATCGGCGCTTCTTAGCACGCCCTCGGTTCCTGGTCCCGGTGTAGCAGCTGGCGCCTCTCGGGATTCTGCCAAATTGACTGGTCGGAGCCGCGCGGACAAGGTGAGGCCGTGGCCATTGACAGACTCCTGATTGCAAACCGTGGCGAGATCGCCATTCGCGTCGCGCGCGCGGCCGGCGACCTGGGCATCGGCAGTGTTGCCGTTCGTCCGGCCGACGACGCCGCGTCGTTGCACACCCGCGTTGCCGACGAGGCACTGCTGCTCGATGGTCGCGGACCGGCCGCGTACCTCGACATCGATCAGCTGGTGAGCTTGGCCAAGAGCTCCGGCTGCGACGCGGTCCACCCTGGTTACGGGTTCCTGGCCGAGAACCCCGCGTTCGCGGCCGCCTGCGAGGCGGCCGGGCTGATCTTCGTGGGGCCGACCCCCGAGGTGTTGCAGCTCTTCGGTGACAAGGTGGCAGCCCGTCAGCTGGCCCAGCGCTGCGGCGTCGACGTCCTGACCGGGACGACCGGGCCGACCGACCTGGCGGCCGCAACCGAGTTCTTCAACTCGCTCGGCGAGGGTGCAGCGGTGATGGTCAAGGCGCTGGCCGGTGGCGGCGGGCGGGGCATGCGAGTCGTCGGCCAGATCGAGGATCTGGCCGAGGCACTCGAGCGCTGTCGGTCCGAGGCGACCACAGCGTTCGGCAATGGCGATGTCTACGTCGAGCAGCTGCTCCGAGACGCTCGCCATCTGGAGGTACAGGTTGTCGGCGACGGCACCGGAGCGGTCTGCCACGCGTGGGAACGCGAGTGCAGCGTGCAGCGGCAACGCCAGAAGCTGATCGAGATCGCACCGGCACCGGCGTTGCCCGCACCGGTGCGTCAGCGGCTGCTCGACGCCGCAGTCCGATTGGGCGGCGAGGTCAGCTACCGCAGCCTGGCCACCTTCGAGTTCCTGGTCAGGGGCGACTCGATCGCCTTCATCGAGGCCAACGCCCGGGTACAGGTCGAACACACGGTCACCGAGGAGGTCACGGGCATCGATCTGGTCGTGGCCCAGTTGCGGATCGCGGGCGGCGAGACCCTGGCAGAGGTCGGCCTCACCCAGGCCTCGGTGCCCGAGCCTCGGGGCTATGCCGTGCAGGCCCGAGTCAACCTCGAGACAATGCAGCCCGACGGCACCGCTCGCCCCTCCGGCGGTGTGCTCAGCAGTTACGACGCTCCGTCGGGGCCGGGCGTCCGGACCGACGGCTATGGCTACGCCGGGTACGCGACCAGCCCGAGCTACGACTCCCTGGTGGCCAAGGTGGTCGGCTCCGGGCCGACGATCGAGGCCGCGCTGCGACGCACGAGCCGGGCTCTGGCCGAGTTCCGAATCGAAGGCGTGAGCACCAACCGCGCTTTTCTGCGTGCGCTCCTGGCCGATCCGGCGTTGGCTTCGGGGGCGGCGCACACCCGCTACGTCGAAGAGCACCTCACCGAGCTGCTCGAGGCCGCCGGGGCCGAACAGACCGCCCGTCACATGGTCGCAGCCGCTCCCACACCGGCCGGTCCGACCTTGGCCGGGGCTCGTGTGAGCAGTGACCCCCTGGCCGTCCTAGCCCTCGGGAAGTCGGACACCTCGGCCCCAGGTGCAACGCCGATTGCGCCGGCGATCATCACGCCGGCCGAGCAGGTCGGTCCTGAAGGCACGGTTGCTGTCGCCGCGCCCCTTCAGGGCACCATCGTTTCCATCAGCGTCGCCGAGGGTGACGAGGTAGCCGCCGGGCAGGCCGTGCTGATCATGGAGTCCATGAAGATGGAGCACGTGATCCACGCCGGTGTCAGTGGGGTGGTCTGCCAGGTCGGCGTGGTCACCGGAGACGCCATCTACGAGGGCCATCCGCTGCTCTTCATCGAGGAGGGTGAGGTGTCGGTCACCGCGGGGAGCGCGGAGGACCAAATCGACCTCGACTACATCCGACCGGACCTGGCCGAGGTGCTGGAACGTCACGAGCTCGGCCAGGACCACCGCCGGCCCGACGCCGTCGCTCGGCGCCGCAAGACCGGCCATCGCACCGCGCGGGAGAATCTGGCCCACCTCGTCGACCCCGATTCCTGGATCGAATACGGCTCGGGGGTCGTGGCCGCTCAGCGGAGCCGCCGCACCATCGAAGATCTGGTCGTCAATACTCCGGCCGACGGGATGTTGGCCGGGATCGGGTCGATCAACGGGTCGCTGTTCGACGACGAGTCGGCGCAAGCGGTGGTCTTGGCCTACGACTACACGGTGCTTGCGGGCACACAAGGCTTCTTCAACCATTACAAGAAGGACCGGATGATGGAGTTGGCCGTCGACTGGCGGCTCCCGGTTGTATTCTTCGCCGAGGGCGGCGGCGGCCGACCGGGAGACGTCGACGTGATCTCCGGCGGCGGGCTCGACATCTTGACCTTCAACACCTGGGGCCGCTTGTCGGGCACGGTCCCGATGGTCGGCATCACCACGGGGCGGTGCTTCGCCGGCAACGCAGTCATCCTCGGTTGCTGCGACGTGGTCATCGCGACCAAGGATTCCAACATCGGCATGGGTGGGCCCGCGATGGTCGAGGGCGGAGGACTCGGGGTGTTCCGCCCCGAGGAGATCGGACCGATGTCGATCCAGGTCCCGAACGGGGTCGTCGACATCCTCGTTGAGGACGAGGTCGAAGCGGTGGAGGTGGCCAAGAAGTACCTGAGCTACTTCCAGGGACGGGTGGACGATTGGGAATGCGCCGACCAACGTGAGCTCCGACACATCATCCCGGAGAACCGCCTGCGGATCTACGAGGTACGCAAGGTGATCGAAACGATGTTCGACACCGATTCGGTGTTGGAGATCCGTCGCGGTTTCGGTCACGGGATGGTGACCGCGCTGGCTCGCATCGAGGGCCGCCCGGTGGGGGTCATCGCCAACGACCCCAGCCACCTCGGTGGGGCGATCGACAGCGACGCCGCCGACAAGGCCACCCGTTTCATCCAGCTCTGCGATGCCTTCGACCTACCGATCATCTCGTTGTGCGACACACCGGGCAACATGGTCGGCCCGGAGCACGAGCGCCTGGCGTTGGTGCGGCATTGCTGCCGGATGTTCGTGAACGCCGCCTCGGTGACCGTGCCGCTCTTCACCGTGGTGCTGCGCAAGTCGTATGGACTGGGCGCGCAGGGCATGGGCGCCGGTTCGATGAAGACGCCGGTCTGGGCGGTCTCGTGGCCGACTGGCGAGTTCGGCGGCATGGGCCTCGAGGGGGCGGTGAAGCTGGGGTTCCGCAAGGAACTGGAAGCCATCGAGGACACCGACGAACGGGTCGCGCTGTACGAGAAGCTCGTCGCCAAGATGTACTTCAACGGTAAGGCCCTGAACACGGCGATGACCTTCGAGATCGACGAAGTGATCGACCCCGCGACCACCCGCCACTGGATCACCACCGGGCTCAAGGCGGCACCGCCCATGGCCTGGCGCTCCCGCGAGAAGCCAAAGCGTCCCTGCGTCGATACCTGGTAACAGGCACGGCGGCGCCGGCCGAGCGGCGGGCCAAACGCCAATGTGGCCGTCGGAAAGCAGCGACCTTCGGCCACACTGTTGAGGATCCCAGTGTTGAGGATCACAGTGTTGGCGAGCGACCAGAAACGAGCATCCAATGTCCAACGAGTCGGTTCAGGAAATCGAGGCCCTGGCCAACGCATTCGTCGACGAGTACTGGGATCCCTCCCTGACCGTCGGCCAGTGGTGGGCGCACCTGACCCGCGAGCGCTTCGTGAACATGACCCTCCCGGTCCAGGCCGGCGGCCGAGGATGGAACGGGGTCCAGGCCGGGGCAGCCAACAAGGTCATGACCGAGCGTCGGGTGCTCGGACCCCCCAGCGGCCTCGGGATGCTGCTGGCCGCGCCCACGATCGCGACCCACGGGACCCCCGCGCAGATCGAGCGATGGGTACCCAACATCCTGAACGGCACCGAGTCGTGGTGTCAGTTGTTCTCCGAGCCCGGCGCCGGGTCCGACCTTGCCGGCCTCCAGACCAAGGCCGTTCAGGACGGCGACGAGTGGATCATCACCGGACAGAAGGTCTGGACCTCCAACGGGCACCACTCGAGCTGGGGAATGCTCATCGCTCGCACCGACCCCGAACTCCCCAAGCATCAAGGCATCACCTACTTCGGCTTCCCCATGAACCAGCCCGGGGTGGAGGTTCGTCCCCTCACCGAGATGACCGGACGTGCGCTGTTCAATGAGGTGTTCATCGAAGAAGCACGCGTCTCGTCGGCCAACATCCTCGGCAGCCGCGGCGACGGTTGGCGGGTGGCCAACACCACGCTCGCCTTCGAACGGTCGGGTATCGGCGGTGGCCACGGCGGCGGTTTCGGCTCCGCGACTCCCGGACCCATCGCCGGCAACCTCGACAAGCCGGTCACCGAGTTCCTGGGCAAGCGCGAGGCGATGTCGGTCGGCGCTGTCGGCCGCCGGATCCTCAGCCTCCTCAGTGAGGAGGCGGCGGCCAGAGGCAAGGACACCGATCCGGTCGTCCGTCAGAAGCTCGCGAAGCTCCACACCCTGCACCGCATCGCGTCGATGACCATGCAGCGCCAGTCGGCCGAGCGCAAGATGGGCCGGAAGAACACGGGCCTCGGCGCTGGCGTCGAAGGAAACGTCGCCAAGATCCAGAACACTCAGCAGCTGATGGTCGCCCGCGACCTCATCGGCCTCATTCTCGGCCCCGACGCAACCATCACCGGCCGGGCCGCCGCCACCGACGGCCTGCTGCAGGAGCTCATCCTCTTTTCCCCCGCACCCCCCATCTACGGTGGCACCGACGAGATCCAACGCAACGTCATCGGCGAACGCGGCCTTGGCCTCCCCAAGGAGCCCACCGCCAACCACTGAACCCCGAAATTTGCAGCGTTTTCCACGCTAGACGTGGAAAACGCTGCACAGAACGGGGTCAGAAGGCGAGGTCGAGGGAGTCGCAGAGGAAGCGCATGAAGGGAGCGGTGTCCCCGCAGAGCTGACCGAAGTCGTCGAGGAACGAGGCCGAGGTGAGCTCGCGTTGGGTGAGCGACGTCATGGCCAGGAAGTCCTTGCGCTTGAGATCCTCGATGAGCAGGTCGTCCTTGGCGAAGCCGTTCGGCGGTCGACTGAGCGAGTCGCCGGCCTGGGAGAACCGGGCGGTGAGGGCGGGGTCGCCGGTGACCGAGGTCCAGCGATCGCGGTGGTCGCTCCTGTAGGTACGAATGGCCTGGGCCGTCGCCGGTTGCGGATGCCAGAGGCCGGCGCCGGCGAAGCAACCTCGAGGCTCGATGTGGAGGTAGAAGCCGGGGGCGTGGACGTCCTTGGCCCGCTCGTGACGAAAGTGCAGACCGGTGTTGGTCTTGTACGGCGTCTTGTCCTTGCCGAAACGGGTGTCGCGGTGGATCCGGAAGAGCGACCCTCCATTGGCCCGTGCGTTGGCCTCGAACCGCGGACTGACCGCGGTGAGGTGCACGCGGAAGTCGTCGATGAAGTCGAGGGCCGGTTCCTTGACGTGGGCTTCGTAGCGTTTGCGGTTGGCGTCGAACCAGGCACGTTCGTTGTTGGTTGCCAACTCCGACAGGAACTCGAACGTCGCCTTGGTGAAGTAGCGCCGGCCCACGTCAGCCGGCCGCGGCGATACGAGCCTGGAGTTTGCGCATCCCTCGGAGCCACTTCTCGGGTTCGGCCGTCTTGAACTCCATCCACTCCTGAGCGATCGGATCGGTGAGGATCAAGAACCGCTCCTCGGCGAAGGCGTCGGTGACCTGCTGGGCAACTTCCTCGGGTTCCTTGAGCGGCCCGGCTGCGGCGCGGGCCCATTCGCTGTCGGCCTGCGGGCCGAGCATCGGGGTTCGGACTCCCAAGGGCGCCAGCAGATACACTCGGATGCCCTGGTCGTGGTAGGTGACCGACAGCCACTCGGCCAGTCCGACGACCGCGTGTTTCGAGGTGGCGTACGGGGCGTTGCCGTGGCTGGTGAGAATGCCGGCCATTGAGGCGGTGTGCTGGATGTGGCCTTCGCCTCGCGCCAACATGCCGGGCAGCACCGCCCGTACTGCGTGCACGTGGCTCATGACGTTGATGTCCCACTGGCGCTGCCATTCGTCGATGGGGGTGGTGAGGGGGTCACTGCCCGACGCGATGCCGGCGTTGTTGCACAGGACGTCGATGGGGCCATGGTCGCGCTCGACCCGTTCGAGCATCTCGGTGATCTCGTCGGCGACCCCGACGTCGACCACCTCGGCCTGCCCACCGACGGCCTCGGCGACCGCCAGCGCCTGGTCCGCTGCTCGGTCGACGACGATGACCTTGCGGGCACCGTCGGCGGCGAAGCGCTCGCACAACGCCTTGCCGATGCCACTGCCCCCGCCGGTCACGACACAAACTCGATCGGTTACCTGCATGTTGATTGCCCCCTTTTGGGATTGGTCGTTCAGTGCACGTCGGCGATGGCTGCGCTGAGCGCGGCGATGCCTTCGTCGAGTTCGTCGGCCGAGACGTCGAGCATCGGCGCAAGACGGATCACGTTGCCGTACAGCCCGCCCTTGCCGACGAGGAGTCCGTGCGCTTTGGCCGCTTCGAGCACCGCTGTGGTTCGGTTCGGATCGGGCTCGAGCCCGTCGGTGGCGGTGATCTCGAAGGCCCACATCAAGCCTCTGCCGCGAAGCTCGGCGATCCATGCGGTCTGATCGACCACGGGCCCGAAACCGTCGAGGAATCGGCGGCCCATTGCCTTGGCGTTGCCCTGGAGATCGTTGTCACGCACGTAGTCGAGGGTGGCCAGGCCCCCGGCCGCTGACAGCGGGTTCCCACCGAAGGTCGAGAACGAGGTGACCTGGATGGTGTCCATGATCTCGGCCCTGGCGACGACGCCCGCCAGCGTGATGCCGTTGCCGACTCCCTTGGCGAAGGTGATGATGTCAGGGGTGATGCCGTGGGCCTGGTAACCCCAGTAGTGGTCGCCCGTTCGGCCCCATCCGGTCTGGACTTCGTCGGAGATGAAGAGGATGCCGCGGTTGGCCAGCTCTTTGTGCATCGCACCGAAGAAGCCGTCTGGCGGGGTGGCGAAGCCGCCGACCCCTTGGATGGGCTCGGCGATGAGCGCGGCCTGGTTGCCGGCCGAGGTCATGTCGAGCAACTGGCTGAGGTCGTCGACCGCGGCCTGGGTGAACGCGGCGTCGTCGAGTGACGCGAACGGGGACCGCAGGCGGTAAGGCCCCTGCACGAAGGTGACCTGGAGGCCCGAGAGGCTGGTCGACGACCACGACGCGTGGGAGGTGATGGCTTGAGCGGTGAACGAGCGCCCGTGGTAGCTGTTCCGCATGGCCAACACCTGGTTGGACTTGCGGAACGACGTGGCCAGGAGAATGGCGGTGTCGTTGGCCTCGCTGCCCGAGGTGGTGAAGAACACCCGGGCGTCGGGGATGCCCGACAGGCCTGCGATCCGCTCGGCCAACTCGATCATCGGCTGCGACAGGTAGAGCGTCGAGGTGTGCATCACCTTGGCCGCCTGGGCCTGGACGGCCGCGGTCACCCGAGGATTGTTGTGGCCGACCATGGTGGTCAGCACTCCACCGAAGAAGTCGAGGTAGCGATTCCCTTCGAGATCCCAGACATAGCTGCCCTGGCCGTGGTCGATCGAGATCGGCTCGGCGTACATCGGCTTGACGTAGGAGGGAAGCACCGCGCGGTACCGAGCATGGAGGTCGGCCGTCGATGGAGAGGACGCAGTCATGAGCGGAGACTACCCGGCCCGAGTCCGGCGTTGCGGCGAAGCCGAAGGGTCTCCACGAGCGACGCAACCGCCAACACGG
>JAQCHM010000428.1 GCA_027730885.1 Actinomycetota bacterium
CGTGTCGTTGGCGAAGAGCCCGGAGTCACCGCCGAGACCGGACACCGAGCCGGTCACGACGACCGCCCCGCGATTCGGTCCCTCGTTGTCGGCCATCGCCCGGATCGAGGCCTTCAGGCCGAGGACGACGGCCCGAACGTTGATGTTCATCACCCGGTCGTAATCCTCCATCGAACCGGCGAGGATGTCGCCCTGCACCAGGATTCCGGCGTTGAGCGCCACGGCGTCGACCCGGCCGAAGGCCTCGACCGCGGCCGCGACCATCGCCGCGTTGGTCTCCTCCTCGGCGACGCTGCCGGGCACTCGCAGCACGCCGGGTAACTCCTTCGCCCACGCCAACCCGTCGTCGTGAAGGTCGACGGCCACGACCTGCGCACCTTGGGCGTGCAGCAGCCGAACCGTCGCCTGACCGATGCCGTCTGCCGCGCCGGTCACCACGGCGACGCGGCCGTTGTTGTCGCGTCGGTCGAAGACCTCAGCCATGCTGCCCGACGCTCTGGGACTCGGCGCTGACCCCGGGCTTGCGGCTGACCAGATAGTGGTTGCCGCGATCCTCCTTGGTGCCCGTGACCATGATGTCGACGAACCCCGCGTTGGTGAGCTTCTCGACCGCGAGCTGTTCACCCCAGGCCGTGCCCAAGCCCTCACCGCCGTAGGCCAACGAAACCGTCATGCAATGCATGGTCGAGATCGTGTAGACCATCGGCGCCATGGCCATGTCGAGGTTCTCGTGGAGGTGGCTCGAGGCCTTGGGCTCCACGCACAGGTACTGACCTCCGGGCCGCATCGCCCGGTGGATTCCGGCCAGCATTCGGTCGGGATGGGCCTGGTCGTGGACCGCGTCGAAGGTGAACACGAGGTCGAAACACTCGTGCTCGTCGAGCGCTGCCGCGTCGCGGACCTCGAAGCGGATGTTGGCCAGGCCCAAGACCTCGGCCTCGCTGCGACCTCGTTCGAGCGCCGCTCCGGCGATGTCGAAGCCGACGAACCGGGACTTGGGATAGGCGTCGGCCAACAAGACCATCGCTCGACCACTCCCGCAGCCGACGTCGGCGACGTCGATCCCTTCGGTCATGCGATCGTGGGCGTCGCCCAACAAGGGAACCACCTGACTGAGGAGGCTCTTGGACAACCGCTGGAAGCTCGACTCGGCCATGATGGTCTGGAACTGGGGATACCGATCGTAGGGAACGCCGCCACCCTCCCGGAACGCGGTGACTACCTCATCTTCGACCTGACCCAGCAGCGAGACGTACTGACAGTAAGTCGTGAGGTTCAGTGGCCCCGCCGCCCGGGTCAGCAGGCCGGAATGCTCCGGCGGGAGGACGAACGTGCCCGCGTCGACATCGTGTTCGACCACGCCGCCGGCGGTCATGGCCGACAGCCACTCACGTACGTACCGCTCCTGGAGCCCGGCCGCGTCGGCGATGGCTTGCGAGGTCGCAGGTTCCATGCCGGCCATCGTGTCGAACAGTCCGGTTTTGTGCCCGATCGAGCACATCAACGAGAGTGCTCCCCCGTTCATGATGCCGGTCAGGTTCTTCAGGAACGTGGCGCTCTTCTCGCGGTCCATCTGCAGCTCGCTCTTCTTGTCGTCAGGGGTCGGTTGGTCAGTCGGATTCGGTGCGGAAGTATGCGGGCTTGCCCAGTGGCCAGTATTCGCCCCAGACGTGTTCGCCGCCGGTGATCTCCAGATGGGTGCCGGTCACGAAGTTGCCGGTCGGACCGGCAAGGTACACGGCCCCTTGGGCTACATCCCAGACGTCGCCCAGGTGACGCATCGGATTGTGACCGAAACTGCCCTTGGCCTCCGGCGGATAGTTCAGCAGCCCCTCACTTGCGATGACACCCACCGCGATCGAGTTGACCCGTATCCCGTGGGGTGCCCATTCGACCGCCAGGCTCCGGGTGATGGCCACGCCACCGGCGCGCGCCGCCGCAGTATGCACGATGCCCACCGAAGCCCGCCCTTGGATCGTCGAGATGTTGATGATGTTGCCCGGCTGATCGGCGTCGATCCATCGACGAGCAGCGGACTGCATCGTGTACCACGTGCCGTACAGATTGGTCTCGACAACCGCGTTCCATCCCTTGGGCGTGATGTCGACGGCGGCGGCCGAGAACTGGCCTCCCGCGTTGTTGATCACATGGTCGAGTCGGCCGCACCGATCCCAGATCGAATCGATGGTCTCCTCGACCTCCTCGGGCTCCCGCACGGTCATCACGAAGGTATGGACCGGGACGTCGATCGACGCGAGATCGGATTGCAGCCGCTCGAGTTTCTCCGGGTCGCGGCCCGTGGCGACGACGGTTGCGCCGAGTCGGCCGAACAGCACCGACATCGCGGTCCCGATGCCACCCGCTCCTCCGGTGATCAGCACGACCTGATCCTCGAACAAGCCGTCACGGAATGCGGTGTCGAGGCGGCACAATTCGGCGAAGGAATGGGAGTGGTAGGGATCGACAGCCCCGCCGGGCGACTTCATCCGTCAGGCCCAGCCCATCGCCCGAGAGGCGAGCAGTGTGTCGGCGTACTCGATCATCTTCACGATCTGACCGTCGGCGCAGTGGTAGACCCAGCAGTACTCGTTGTCGTAAGGGTTGCCGCCGATGGTGGTGGCCTTGATCCGTTGACGCACCACGGCGGTCCCACCGTCGACGATCGTCTCGTGGACGTCGAGCGAGAATGGCTGCTTCAGATCGAACGTGGTCTTGATCACCTTGCCGGCCAGCGCGTCAATGATGCCACCGGCCCCGTGCACCGGGTCGATGGGAGCGGCGGCCGGCGGCAGCCACTCGCAGTGGGGGGCAACGATGTCAGCAAGGGCGGCTCGGTCGCCCTTGGCCATCGCGGCGTAGTAACGCCCGATGAGCGAACGAGTCTGGTCGGTGGTCATGGAACTGGCGGCGGGGGTCGACATCAGACACCTCTCGGCTGGGGTACTGGGTTGGAATCAGATCAGAGCTGGAATCATGAGTGCTCGAATCAGATCTGGGGGTCGAAGACCACGCGACCGGTGGTCTTGCGATCGAACAGATCCTTGAGGGCGCGCGGCACGTC
>JAQCHM010000429.1 GCA_027730885.1 Actinomycetota bacterium
TTCGTCAAGATCGTGTCGGACCCCGCCACCGGCGTCGTTCTCGGGGGCTCCATCGTCGGCCGCCACGCGGCCGAACTCATCTCGGTGCTCGCGTTGGCCGTCACCGCCGGCCTCCGGGTCTCGGACCTGGTCGAATCGATCTTCGTGCACCCCGCCCTGGCCGAAGTCCTGGGCGAGGCCGCCGAGTAGGCGAAAGCTGGTCGCCTCAGAGCGCCATCTCCCGCAGTTTCTGTTTGGGGATGGTGTGCTGCCAGTCGGCCAGGATCGCTCGAAGCGCGGCGATGAGGGCCAGCGGCTGATCGAGCGGGACGTGGTGGTACGACTGGGGTATCTCGATCATCGGGGCGTTGCGACCGGTCAACTCCTCCATGTATTCCTGAACGTCCTGGGTGAGCAGATCGCTCATCTCGCCGTGCATCAGGGCGATACGGCACTTCGTGTCAGCCAGGTATTCGTGCGCCGTCGACCCGGCCCGTTGGAACACCGCCGGATCGAACTTCCAGGTCCAACCATCGGGCGTCTCGTGGAGTGACGTCCGGGCGATGTGGTCGACGATGAACGGGTTGTCGCATGGCTGCGGTGGCTGCAGGTGGAAGTGCTCAACCGCCGTCTCGAGATCTGGATAGGTCTTGGGGTTGCGGAACATCCGTCCCCGCTCACCCTCCTCGGTCTCGGGGTCGGGTCGCCGAACCGGAGCGTCGATCATGATGGCGCCGTCGAGTTCTTCGCCGAAACGAGCCGCGGTGACGATGGCGACGATGCCACCCATCGAGTGTCCGACGATGACCGGCCGACCGAGGCCGCCGCTGTGGTCGAACACGGCCATGACCTCGTTGGCCCATTGCTCGGCGCTGTACGCCGTTCGCCGGCCGCTGTCGCCGTGTCCCGAGAGATCGACCGCGGTGACGAAGTAGTGATGGGTGAGCTGGGGAGCGATGAACGACCACCACTGCGCGTGGGCCGCACCGCCGTGGATGAGCACGAGCGCTGGCTTCGTCGGGTCTCCCCATTGGAGGTAGTGCACGTCGCACCCGTTGACCTCGACCGACCGTGATGCCGGCCGATGAGCCAGGGCGCCGGTGAACCAGGAGGGTGCGCGGGTCATGGGCGGATGGTAGTGCGGTTCGGCCGGCTCAAGAAATCTCTGATCAATCATGATATATCCAGTAAACAGGGTTGTATTAAGAACATACGTCCGCTAAAGTGCGTCGATGGCGGTGGCCCTTTCTCCGGTCGACATTCTCGAGGACGTCCACCGGGAAGCCGATGCAGCGCTGGACTTGGTGTTGTCAGCTGCCGATTCGGCGGAGCGGGGCGAGGTCGATCTACTCGACCGCTTGGTTGGGGTCCTGGCCGACGAACTCTTCCGCCGAGACGGAGCCTCCTCGTTGACCGGTTGGCTGCGCCGCCGCCTTGGTCTCGATGTCCCCGCGGCTCGACGGATGGCCCACACCGTTCGGTTGCTGTTCTTGTTGCCCAACCTGCGGTCGGCGCTGGTGTCGGGCTCCACTTCGCTGTCGCATCTCCGAGTCCTCGAACGAGTGGCCACCGAGGAACGTCACGACCACCTTGCCCACTTCGCCGACCAGTTGGTGGGCTTTGCGTGTTCGATGGGGGTCGACGATTTTCGTTTGGTCTGCGAACGGTGGGCCGACCTCGTCGACTCCGAGGTCGAACCCCGCGATCTGCCGGCTGGCTACCTGGCCTTCTCGCCGACGTTGTTCGGGCAGGCCGTCTTCGCGGTCGCCTCTCGGCCGATCAAGCGGCAGTGGTCGGCGAGGTGCTGGCCCGGATGAACAAGCCTGACCCGGCCGACGCGCCGGTGAGGCGAACCCGCCGGCAGCGAAACGCCGACGCGCTGGCCGACCTGGCCCAGCACTATCTTGATTGTGGCCATCTTGATTGTGGCCATCTTGAAGGCCACGCTCTACCCGATGACGACCCGGTCGGGGATGACCGCCCGACGCGTGTCGGCCATGGCCGCAGCAGGACCCGGTCGGTGGTGGTCATCGATTTCGATGCGCTCACCGACTCGATCCCCGAGTTGTGGGATGACGAGCGTCGCCAACCGGTGCTCGACCGGATCCGCCGAGCCAACGCCGATGGCCGACCCTTGCCGGCCGAGGTCGCAGCGCTCCTGGTGTGCGATGGTTCGATGCAGCGCTTGATCGTCGACCCCTACGGCCGTCCGCTCGATCTTGGGCGAGCGACGCCGGTGGTGAGCTCGGCACAACGGACGGCGCTGACCGTGCGTGACGGCGGTTGCGGGTTTCCTACCTGCGACCGGCCCGCTCGGCACTGCGACGCCCACCACCTGCGGCATTGGCACAACGGTGGGTTGACCAATCTCGACAACCTGGTGTTGCTCTGCCGACACCACCACCGCCTGGTCCACGGACCGTGGTGGGAATTGGGACGAGACCCCACCACGGGCGTGATCACCGCCGAACGGCGAGGGCCAGGCTCCGATCGGGTGGTGACCTACCGCCGAGACCCGCGCGGCGTGGTGTTCACGTCCTAGCGCGGGCTACTCGATCTTGGCCACGACGTCGCCGCCGCCGACGGAGTCGCCGGCGCTGACACGAATCTCGGACACCGTGCCGGCCTTGTCGGCCGTCACGTTGTTCTCCATCTTCATGGCCTCGAGCACGACGATGGTGTCGCCGACGGCGACCTCTTGGCCGACCTCGACGGAAACCTTGACGATGGTGCCCTGCATGGGCACGGTGACATCGCCCGAGCCTGAGCCGCCGGCACCGCCGCCCGACGCGGCACGCCGCTTGGGTTTGCGGGCGCCGCCACTGCCGCCCGAGGCGACCATGGCGGACTCCGGCATCCACACCGAGACCGAGAAGCGCTTGCCGTTGACCTCGACGTCGACGTCGCGGCGCACCTTCGGCTCGGCGTCGTCGTCACTCGACGGCGCGGCCTTGACCGACCCGATCGCCGACAGGTCCAGTACCTCTTCGACCCACTTGGTCGAGTGCACTCCGGCCTGGAAGTCGGCGTGCTCGAGGATGGCCAGATCGGCGGGAATGGTGGTGGCA
>JAQCHM010000430.1 GCA_027730885.1 Actinomycetota bacterium
CTGCAGAACGGGGCCGAGGGGTCAGGAGGTAGGCGGGTGGGGGCGGTCAGGTTGGGGACAGGCTGCGGGCCAGCTCGAGGACTCGGCTGAGGCCGCCGGCGAGGAAATGATCGGCGTTGGGGACGACCTCGATGAGGGTGCTGGTCCAACTTTCGGTGGTGGTCGCGGCCTTGGCCGGCGGATTGAACTGGTCGTGTTCAGGGACAGCGAGCAGCTTGGGGCGGGGATCAGTAGGGGCGACCATGTCGGAGACCCGCACGACGGCGAGCGGGGGAGCCACCGAGAACCAACCGGAATGGCGGGGATGGTCGACGGCGAGCGAGACGTCGGCGCCGAACGACCAGCCACCGACGATCAAGGGCAGGTCCGGCCAGCGGCCACCCAGTTCGTCGATGGCGGCTCGGACGTCGAGCCGTTCGCCGACTCCCTCGTCATGACTTCCTCCCGAACCCGGTACCCCCCGGAAGTTGAACCGCAAGAGCGCTACGTCGTGGACTGGAAGTTGTCGGAACAGCCAGTCGATGACGGTGGCGTGCATGTTGCCGCCGTATTGTGGATGCGGATGGCAGAGCACCATGAGGGACCGGGGAGGGGTACCCGCAGGTTGGGCGATCTCGGCAGCGAGCTCCAGACCGTCTGACGTGTGCAGGGCGAGGGACTCGGTGAGGGCCGGCATGGCCGAGACGCTAGCGTCACTCCCGTGACCGCCGAGAACAAGGCCAGCGAATCAGGGTCGAGCAAGCTCCCGATCAAGATGCTGAACGACCGGGTGCTGGTCGAACTGGAGGGATCAGAGGGCGAGCGTCGTTCGACCGGAGGCATCCTCATTCCGGCGACCGCGCAGGTCGGCAAGCGGCTCACGTGGGCTCTGGTCGTCGCCATCGGCCCGAACGTCCGGTCGATGCAACTCGACGACCGTGTGCTGTTCAACCCCGAGGATCGCTATGAGGTCGAGGTCGGGGGCAAGGACTACATCATCCTTCGCGAGCGCGACATCCACGCAGTGGCGGCCAAGCGGCTCGACGACAGTCCGACCGGGCTCTATCTCTGAGCGACCGGCTCGTCACGTCTGGTCGGCCACGCGCCGGGCCGAGCGGAGCCTTCAGTAGGCGCCGTTGTTGCCGGGGCGCATCAGGTGCCAGATCGTGCGGAACAGTAGGGCGATGTCGCCCCGGATAGTCCGGCCGCTGGCGTAGCGCACGTCGAGCAGGATCCGCTCGTCGAAGGACAGGTGACTACAACCGCTGACCTGCCACAGGCCAGTGAGCCCTGGCTTTACCCGCTCGACGGTGGACCGGGCCGCGCCGTACCGAGCCGGTTCGCTGGGGAGCCACGGTCGAGGGCCGACGAGGCTCATGTCGCCTCGGAGCACGTTCCACAGCTGGGGCAACTCGTCCAGACTCGTCCGGCGGAGCACCCGGCCGACGGGGGTGACCCGGGGGTCGTCGTACAGCTTGGCGTAACGCTCGTAGTGCGCCCGGGCCTCGGGATCGTCGGTCAACACCGCTTGGAGGCGCTCCACGGCGTCGATGACCATGGTTCGGAACTTGAGTGCCTTGAAGTCACGTCGGCCGTGGCCGACCCTGGCGCTCAGGTAGAAGCCCGGCCCGGGGGACGAGAGCCGCACGGCCAACCAGAGTATGAGGATGACGGGGCTGGCGATGAGAAGCAGCAGTACCGAGCCGATGAGATCGAAGGCTCGGACGGCGACCTTGGCCGCTGTGGTCTGCGGAGTAGACAACAGTGCTTGGTGCTGAGTGCCGAGCCTGATGACCGCGGCTCGACCGTCAGATCGAGGACGACGTCGTCGCCAACGGCATGCGGCGCAACAGCCGCGTTGGTTGGCTCTGAGGGTTCGGCCCACTCGAGTCGATCGGTCGCTACGCCCCGCACATTCACTGGATTCCCGTCCTGGTCACCGAAGTCGTTGTGGACCGACGCATGTGCCGCAACGCCATCGCCGCTCCACGTCATGGAAGGTAGCAGGCTCGCGAGCGACCCGATAGCCGCGAGAGTCGCAGCGGGCACATTTGCCTGACGTTCCCGCGCCACGCAGCGCCGGCCGTCGGTCGAGCTGCGCGCGGCGACGAGCGTCCACCCAAGGCGACCGTGAAATGCGCCGTTCAATGCGAGGGCAAGTAGCTAGGCTCGGCTGCATGTCCGAGGTTCGAGTGATAGTTCCCACCGCCGACCAACTGGCAGCCATCAAGTACGACAGTGACGGCCTGGTTCCGGCCATCGTGCAGGACGATGAAACCGGGTCGGTGCTGATGATGGCCTACATGAACGCCGAGACGCTCGAGCTTTCCCTGACCGAGGGCCGCACCGTCTTCTGGAGTCGCTCACGTCAAGAGGTGTGGCGCAAGGGCGAGACGTCGGGCGAGCGGCAGTGGATCCGCGTCGCTAGCTACGACTGCGACGGCGACACCCTGCTGTTCAGGGTGGAGCAGGAGGGCGGGGGCGCCTGCCACACCGGCCAGTACTCCTGCTTCTATCGGCCCTTTGGATCGTCATGACCACGACCCGGGACGAGTTCCGCGCCCTCGCAAGGGAGTATCGGGCAGTCCCGGTCACCCGAGAGCTGCTGGCCGACCTCACGACGCCGGTGTCCATCTTCCTGCGGCTCACTGGTGACGAACCGGGCTACCTGCTCGAGTCGGTCGAGAATGCAGAGCGATGGAGCCGCTTCAGTTTCGTCGGCCGTCGTCCGCATGCGTCACTCGTGGCGCGCGGTGCCGACGTCGAGATCATCGGCAGCCTCCCCGACGCCGATCTCCCCACCGACCGGGGCATTCTCGCCCTCATCGAGGTGCTCCTGGAACGTTATCGGTCACCCGTCCTGCCCGACCTTCCCCCGCTCATCAGCGGCGTGATCGGTTACCTGGGCTATGACGTGGTCCGCGAGGTCGAGCACCTCCCCGACGTCCCCCAGGACGACAACGGCTATCCCGATGCGGTGCTCCACGTTGTCGGGGAGATGGCCGTGTTCGATCACTGGCGTCAACGGGTCACGCTGGTCGCGGTCGCACTGCTGCCC
>JAQCHM010000431.1 GCA_027730885.1 Actinomycetota bacterium
GAGCCACGAGATCAGTCTGCCCGGTCGGCGAGAATCGATCTGGGGCCTCGCGTTCGGCCCGGCGAACTGAACGACCGCGAGCGGTCCGGAGCCGAGCGGCTAGCGTTGCCGACCGTGGCCAGTTGCTGGAGCTGTGGAGCAGAGGTGGCCGAACCGGCACGGTTCTGTCCGAGTTGCGGCGTCGAGATCGATGCGGCCTCCCAGCTGTTCGACGCCGTGGTCGACACGGGCGCGGCCGCGGTCCGCATCGAGCGGCGATGGCCGCTGGCACTGGGTGCGTTGGTAGCCGCGGGACTGCTGGTTTGGGCGTTGACCCGATCCTCTGACGAGCAGGGCTTGGTGGAACAGGCCTTCCAGGAGGAGGGCGAGGCCGAGCCGACGACGACCACCCGGCCGCCAACCGCGACGACAGCACCAACGTCGACGGTCGCTCCGTTCGCCCCTGCCGATACGGCGGACGCCGGCCAACCATTGCTGGGCGAACCGGTCGGCCTGACGTTGATCGTCGGCGGCGTCACGACGCGTGCGGTCGGCCTGGACTCGGGAGCTATCACGGAGATCGACATCGACGGCGCGCCGCTGTTGGCGACCGATCGGTGGATCGTGGTCGCCAACACCGAAGGAGGGTCGTCGGTTGTCGACCGACTGGAGCCTTTGGCCCCGCCTCGTCCGCTGTCGCCTCGTGACGCCCCTGTCCTCGTCGCCCCCGACGGACCCGACCACGTGTGGGTCCTCGAACGACCGGACGCAGCGGCGGCGCAGTGGAGCTCGGTCGCTCTCCTCGACGGTTCTTCACGGACGCGCCTCGAGCTGACGTCGTTCGGTTGGCCGACGCTGCGGCCCGAGGTCGGGGGCACCGTTTCGGGCGGGGTCTTCGTGCTCGGCGAGGATCGTCTCGGCTATCGACGCGTCGGAGAGGGCGCACCGCTGGCGGCCTCCGACGAAGCGATCCTGGTCCGGCTCTGCTCGAGCCCTGACGCCAACTCGTGCCGAACTTTCTGGGTCGACCGCGCCACCGGCGGCGAAATCGATCGGTTCGTCCCGCCAATCACCGGTTCGGACGCGACCGTCGAGGCGTCACCTGCGGGTCGGTTCGTCGTGGTCAGATCCGACGACAGCCGAACGCTGTGGGACCTCGAGCGTCAGACCCAGATCGCCTCGACCTTGCCGGGCAGCGACGACCGACCGGTGGTCGGGTTCTCGCCCGGCGACCGGTTCGCCGCGTTTTCGGGGGCGACCTCGGATCAGATCGTGATCTACGACTCGGTCTCGGCAGGATCGCACGTCCTGACGCTGCCCGACCGGCGGATCCGGCCGTACGGTCTTGCCTTCGGACTCGCGATCGGAACGGCTGCGGGCGAATGAACGCGCCGGTGGTCGGCTGGTAGCGTCCCCGCCGATGGCGAGTTGTTCGAGCTGCGGAACGGGACTGCCGGAGTCTGCGCGCTTCTGCTCGGTCTGCGGCGCTCGCTTGGACACGTACGGGATGGGTTTGCCATCCGGTACGGGCTTGGTTCAGCTCGCTGGATTCGATCAGGCGGTCACCACCACCATCGAACCGAACCGGGCGATCCCCGGTTGGCTCGGCATTGCCGGCGGTGTTGCGCTCGTCGGGATGCTTGCCTGGATGCTCACCCGAGCGCCGGCCGGCGCGGGCCAGGTCGAACAGGCTCTGGTCCCGACCACTGTCGCTCAGCCGGCGACCACCGGAGCCGATGCCGCCGCGTCCGAGGTCTCGATCCTTCCTGCCGCGGTCTCGGAAACCACGGTTCCCCTCGGCCACGACTACCACATGAGCATGCCCAAGGGGCCGTTTCTCAGCCGAGAACCGGCGACCGTAGTCGGCGTGGCGCCGGGCGGTCGCCTACTCGGCCAGCCGGTGGGCACCAGCCTGTTCCTCGGCGGTCGCTCGCTGTTCGAGATCGATCTGAATTCCGGAGCAACCACCCGCTACGCGATCGAGGGCATCCCGGTGTTCGCCGACGGTCAATGGCTGGTGCTTCAAGATGACCAAGCATCGCTGGCCGCCGTTCCGCGTTCGGACCCGACGGCCGAGCCTCGACCGCTCTTCGGCGACGGCTAGGTCCAGGCGGTTCTCCCCGATGGGGAGGGCCATGTCTGGGTCCTCTCGCTCCCGACCGATCCGCTGTCGCTCCCGATACCGAAATGGACGTCGGTGTCGTTGAGTGATGGCTCGGTGCGCGCGTCGATCCAGCTGTCCGATGCGTTCGTGTTCGGAATGACGCCGACGGTGACGGGCACCGTTTCGGGGGGAGTGTTCGTCCTGGAGCCCGATCGCCAGTCCTACCGGCGAATTGCCGACGGCTCGCCGCTGGTGTCGACCGACCACTTCGTGCTCGTTCGGCGCTGTGCCTCCCCGGTCGACTGTTCGAACTTCTGGGTGGATCGCAGCTCGGGCCGCCAGGTCGACCGATTCGTGCCCCCGTTCGAGACGATCTGAACGCTCAGCGCCTCGGCCAGCGGTTCGTTCGTCGCGTCGAAGGGTTCCGACGGTTGGTCGCTTTGGGACATCGAGCGAGGAGTGCTGGCCGAAACCCTCCCGTTCTTCGATCGGGGTGACACCCACGCCACCTTCTCGCCCGACGGAAGGCTGGTCGCGGTGGCGACGACGCAGAGCGCCAATCGCGGTCAGGTCGTGATCCACGACGCGTTGACCTGCACCCGAACGCTCATTGCCCTACCCCAGGGCACCTTCTCGACCTCGACCATGACGTTCGGCCCGACGCCCTGAGGCGATACGGCGACGGTGTTCTGCGGCGATCCGCTAAGATCGTCAGGCCCCCGGCGCGGATGCCCGAGTGGCCTAAGGGAGCGGCCTGCAAAGCCGTGATTCGCGGGTTCAAATCCCGCTCCGCGCTCTACCAATCGGTTCTTCGATTCCTCAGCTTCCCGATCGGCCGGTCCCACCGGCGCAAGCAGCCGGTTTTCCCCCCGGGCTGCTATTCTCAACCATCCGCACGGGCATCCGGCGGCGGTTCCGGGCCGTTAGCTCAGTTGGCTAGAGCACCTG
>JAQCHM010000432.1 GCA_027730885.1 Actinomycetota bacterium
CCCTCCAGGTCGAGCGCCTCGTCCATCGACACGTTGAAGGACTTGTTGAGCATCGCCTTGGTCTGGGCCAACGCGATGGGGGGTCCGGCGGCAAGCCGGGTGGCCCAATCGGCCACGAAGTGGTCGAGCTCGTCGTGGGCGACGACGCGATTGACGAGGCCCAGACGTTCGGCCTCGCATGCATCGATGATGTCGGCGAAGAACGCCAACTCTTTGGCCCGGTGCAATCCGATGAGGCGGGGCAACAGCCAGGTACCTCCGAAATCGACGCTCAGCCCGCGGCGGGCGAAGATCTCCGAGAAACGAGCACGGTCGCTGGCCACGATGAGATCACAGCCGAGCGCCAGGTTCAGACCGGCGCCTGCAGCCACCCCGTTGACCTTGGCGATGGTCGGAATCGGCAGATCGTGCAGGCCCATGGCAACGTCGTGGATGTGACGCATGGAAGCGAGCTGGTGACGTCTCGGACCGTTGTCGCCGCCGAGATCAGCACCAGAGCAGAATGCATCGCCGGCGCCGGTGACGATCAGCGCGCGGATCGACGGGTCGTGCTTCACGGTCCTGAAGGTGAGCAGGAGCTCTTCCCACATCTGACCGTTCGCCGCGTTCTTCTTCTCGGGCCGGTTGAGCGTCATGGTGAGGATCCCGTCGTCGTTCTGGTCGTACAACAGGGTTTCGGCTGAGGGCAAGGGCATGAACCGAACGGTACCTTGCCGGGCCGAGGGTCGGGACCTCGACCGGTCAAGCCATACTTGCCTCGTGGGATTCGACCCGACACGCCGCTACAAGCGCACCCGATTCGATTACTTCTTCGTCGCCGCCGCCAGCGTGGCCGCGGTCGGGTTGCTGTTGTGGGCGGTCCTCGGCTGATGCCTCCTCGTAAGCCCTCGAAGCGACCCAAGCGGACGGGCCCCAAATCGCTCCCCGATCCGTCCGATCACCCGGACTCCGAAACCCGCTTCGTGCAGCCCTTCGAGGCGGTCAAGACGTACCTGTGCCCCGGTTGCCGTCAGGAAATCCCGCCCGGCATGGGCCATCTCGTCGCCGTCCCGCCGGACGCTCCGGACCTCCGACGCCACTGGCATCGAGGATGCTGGACCAACCGGAACAGCCGCCGATGAAACGGCGAGCCGTTCACCTCGTGCTGATCTTCGTCCTGTCGTTGGCGGGAGGCACCCTGAGCGGGGTCGCGGTGACCTTGGACTCGGCAGACCCGGCGACCGCAGCCGTCGACCAACCGGTGACGTTCGAGCAGCTGGCAGCGCTCGATGAACTGACCGACAGCCACGCGCGCATCTTCCGGCTGTACTGGGCCTACTTCGACCGCACCCCCGATCCAGCCGGAGCCCTGTTCTGGATCGATCGGTTCGAGCAGTGCTGGGACCTCCAACGCATTGCCTCGTTCTTCACCGAGAGTCCCGAGTTCTCGGCGACCTACGGGCCCATCACCGACGCCGCCTTCGTCGATCTCGTCTACCGCAACGTCCTCGACCGGTTGCCGGACGAAGCAGGACGCATCTACTGGCTGGGTCGCCTGCAGGCGGGCTCGATCACCCGGACACGACTCATGCTCGACTTCTCGTGGTCCGACGAATTCGTGCGCACCCGGCCGTTGCCGTCCGACGGTGTCCCCAACCGGGGTTGCCGACCGCCCTCGGCATCCGACGGCTTCCAGTCCTACGTACTACAGAACTACCTTCCCTACGCCACCGTCGGCGCGATCACCCTTCACTACCCCGCCAACTCGGTCGCTCATGTGGGCTTCCACGAATCGAACCGAGGCGGCGGGTTGCAACAGGTTCCGCTCAGTGACGCCGCGGGCTCCTCGACCAATGCTGCGTACACCACGATGCCCAGCCGCAATCGCGGCACCCCTTCGCGCTCGGCCGCCGATGTCGTCGTGCACCCGATGGCCGATGTGCGCGCCCCGGTCACCGGCACCGTGCTGCGCTCCGGCAACTACACCTTGTACTGCACCTACCGTGACGGCTACGCCGTGATCCGACCCGACGCCGCTCCCCACCTCGAAGTCGGGGTGCTGCATGTCACCGACGTCGTCGTGCGACCGGGCGACCGGGTCACCGCCGGGGTGACACCGCTCGCCGACAAGGCGACCACGTTCACGTTCTCCAGCCAGGTCGACGACTACACCCAGGCCGCGCTGCCCCACGTGCACATCGAGGTGGTCGACCCGACCGTGCCCAACCGGCCCTCGACCAGCAACTGCTGACGTCAGGCGGTCGCGACGATGGCGATCTCCATGCGCCACGCGGGTTGCGCCAGCGCCGGGACCGTCACCAGCGTCGACGCGGCTCGGTGGCCACCGAGCGCCTCGTCCCGAGCGGCCATGACCACGGCGAGATCCTCACCGACGACGACATAGGTCGTGACCGACACCACGTTGGTCACCGTCATCCCCACCTCATCGAGCAGCGCACGCAGGGCCACCCAGATCGTTCGGGCCTGGTCGGCGAGGGCCTCGGGCACCGACCCGTCGGGACGAGTCGGTACGACACCCGACGTGTGCAACATGCGGGTGGAGTGCACCGACAGCACCGCGTGGGCGTAGTTGGCAGCAGGACGGGCAATGCCATGGGGGATGACCTCGACGGCCTCGAACGTTGACATGCTGCAAGCCTGCCAGCTGGCGTCGCCGCTCCGACGGTGCAAACCCGTTGCTCGGGTGGCAGCATGCCTGCATGCTCGAAACCGCGCCTCAAGTCCCCTCGCTCGACATGTTCCGCCTCGACGGCAAGGTCGCCATACTGACCGGAGCAAGCTCGGGTCTCGGCGAGCGTTTCGCCCACGTACTCGCGGCAGCCGGTGCGTCCGTCGTGCTCGCGGCCCGCCGGGCCGACCGGGTCGATGCCCTGGCCGCAGCCCTTCCCGACGCACTCGCCGTCCCGTGCGATCTCACCGAAGCGGAAGCAACCGATGCGCTGCTGGCCGCGGCACTCGGCCACTACGGCGGAGTCGACATCGTCGTCAACAATGCCCGCATCTCCCGTGTCCTCGC
>JAQCHM010000433.1 GCA_027730885.1 Actinomycetota bacterium
GCTGCTGTGCGGCTTGGCCCGGGGTGGCGACTTGCCTCAGCCAGCAAGACGGTTCGGGCCGCAATACCAGCCATCGCGTCGACGTCGACCGCGATGGTTCGAGGGCCGACGCCGTCGCGAAGTCCGGTGCCGCTTGCCGGATTCGATGCAAGGAGGGGCACGTCGCCGATTCCGACGCGATGGTGCAGGAGGATGGCTGCTGCCGCCGTGTGCACGAGCCCGCTGGCGGCATGGGCGTGGCCAAACTGATCGGTGATGCTCGTGGCCCGGGCGCTGAGACCGAGCACGAGATCCGGGCGGTCGTCGAGTCGAACTCCCTGTTGGTCGTGACGGCCGCCGGGAAGCAGCGCGTAGATGGTGTCGCCGTCTCGTTCAGCGTCGTCGAGGCGTTTGAGCACGATCGCCACTGCCGCGTCGCCTGGAGTCTGGCGATCGTCGTCGAGACAGTTCACTGCCGCCGATCGGTGCACGGCCTCGCAGCACAGGTCGACCGCACCGACGATGGCGGCATCGAGCTCTCGTGCGCCGAGTGCTCGCGTGGCGATGCTGAGGGCGTCGAGGCCACTATGTTCCTCCGAGCTGACCGTGAAACTCGGCCCAGCGAAGTCGAACTGGCTATTCAGCCGGTTGGCCACGATGTTCGGCATCGTGCCGAGTACCGCCGGAGCATCCAGCACGGGGCCTACATGTTCGCGAGCATCGGCGATCCACTCGTCAGACTGACCCCACGCCGCGCCGCGAGTGGCGAGGCGCCACCGAACACCAAAGCGAGCGGCCTCGGCATCGGTCCCCATGCCCACATAGACGCCGGTGGTCTCTGCTCGGAGGGTGCCGGTGTCGGCGACCGCTTCGTGGGTGACCTGCAACATGGCAAGCTGTTGGGCCAACGTTTTGTCGAGATCGTTGGGTGGGAACTTCTGATCCGCCAGATCGAGGGAGATCGGCGGCATCGTCCCGACCTTGTCGTCGTCGAGGCACGAAGCTTCGGTCAGAAGGGCGTCTGTGAACGCCTGGCGTCCGACCGCCGATGCCGCGCTGATGCCGATGCCGACGATCGCTATCGGCGCAACCGAGCGTGGGAGAGGCGGCGATACGGCCGTCGCGCCGACCGGAGGTGGATCTTCCACAAGCAGGTGTGCGTTGTTGCCGCCGAAACCGAACGCAGACACGCCGGCTCGAAGGACGCCATCGTGGATGGTTGTCCTATCCCAGGGCTCGGCATCGGTGAGGAGCCGGAACGGTGAGGCATCGATTTCGGCGAGTGGCTTATCGACGTGAATCGTCGGAGGTCGGACCTCGTGACGCATGGCCTCGAGCACCTTGATGAGGCCGGCGACGCCGGCCGCGGTAATGAGGTGACCGGTATTCGACTTCAGCGAACCGATCGGAAGGCCGTCGCAGTCACCGTAGATGGCGGCCGAGGAGCGGATCTCGGTTGCGTCTCCGACCGACGTGCCGGTTGCGTGGCACTCGAGCATCGACACGTCGGTGGCGTCGAGGCCAGCGATTCGGAGAGCGGCTTGCATAGCCCGAGACTGCCCCTCACCCGAGGGAACAAGCATCCCCCGTCCGCGCCCATCGTTCGAGAGTCCGACGCCGCGGATGATCCCGTGGATTACATCGCCGTCGCGGACTGCGTCGTCGAGACGGCGCAGGGCGACAAACGCACATCCCTCTGCGGGCACGAGGCCGTCGGCGTTGACGTCAAATGGTCGAGACCGGCCAGTGCGGCTCATGGCGGTCAGTGCTGAGAAACCGAGATGGATGCAGAGGTCGTCGGCGCTGTTGACGGCGCCAGCGAGCATGAGGTCGGCATCACCGTCATGGAGACGATCACAGGCCACCTTGATGGCGTACAAGCTGCTGGCACAGGCCGCATCGAGCGCGTACGCCCCGACACCGAGCCCGAGGGCGCGCTCCAACATCAGTGCAGGAAGTCCCGACGTGAAGCGGTTGCGCGGATCGACTGGCGCGACACCGGCGGCGGCTAGCGACTCGTTTCCGTAGCCCGCGAGGCCGGCGATTGTTGTGGCTTCGACGAACGCCGCCATGCCGGCAGACGGAAACGAGAGGTTGCCAAACACCGCACCGAAGCGTTGAGGGTCGACGTCGGCATGGCCTGCATCTCGCAACGCCGCTCTCGCGGTGTGAAAGGTCCATTGGAACACCGGATCCAGCGACCGGATTTCGTCGGCGGAGATGGCAAACCCTTCCGGGTCGAACACCGAGTCGAATCCCTGGACGTACCCGCCGCGATCGGACCAGGTCCGGTCGGCACTGTCGGCGGGGCCCTCGCACAGCACGTCTTCCGGAGCAAGGCCCCATCGATCGCTCGGTACGCGAGACGTGAGATCGCGACCATCGACGACGGCTTTCCAAAGTTCGTCAGGGGAGAAAGCCCCCGGTAGGAGGCAGGCGCGCCCGACGATGGCGATCGATGGGAACGATGTCACGGACTGACCTGCGTCACGAGGTTGTCGGGCAGCACGCCGCCACCGAGAACGAGTTCGACTTCGTCTGTCTGGGGGCTCGAGAGTTCATCGACCAGCATGCGCGAGCCAGCGTCGAGGGGGATCAAGGTGGTGCCCATTGCCTCGAAGTGGGTCTTGAGTGAAGGGCTGACCATGCCGCCGTCCCACGGCCCCCATCCGAAGGATTTGACGACGCACTCCGGTCCTCGGCGTGCTCGCTCTGCGACGGCGACCTTGTTGAGTATCTCGTTCGCCATTGCGTAGTCGACCTGGCCACGATTGCCGGTGCGTGCAGCGACCGACGAGAACACGCAGAGCACCTTCAGCTCATCGTCGCGAGTCGTGTCGAGGAGCACCCGGAGGCCGAGAACCTTCGTGTCGAACACGGAGGCGAAAGCGGCGTCAGACTTGTCGGCAATGAGCTTGTCGGCCAGCACACCAGCCCCGTGGACGACAGCAGTGATCGGACCCAGTTCGGTTCGTATCGAGTCCAGCGTCTTGGCAACCGCCTCGTGGTTGGTGATGTCGACCGCGACGTAACGG
>JAQCHM010000434.1 GCA_027730885.1 Actinomycetota bacterium
AGATCGTCGTAGTCGAGCCCGAGCGCATTGAGCCGACCTGGAGGTTCCGCCTCGAGCAACACATCGGCGCTGTCGACGAGCTGATGGAAGAAGTTCGCCCCATCCGGCTGGTCGAGATCGGCGACCACGCTGTACTTGCTGGTGTTCTCGGCCCAGAAGCTGAGGCTTCGCTCCGAGCCGGGTTCGCCGTCGGCGAAGGGGGCGTGGGTGCGCTGCGCGGCGCCACCCGGGGGCTCGACCAGGATCAGCTCGGCACCCGCATCGGCGAGGAGGCGACCGGCGAAAGCACAGAACTCGTGGGCCACCTCGACGACCCGCACACCGGCCAACGGACCGGGTCGGTCGGGGGCCGGCGTCGTCGGCGGGAACGGGTGCAGGGAAGTCATGGACGTGAGTCTGTCAGGCCGCGTGACGCAGTTCACGTTCGTGATGCCGTGTGCCACACTGAGCGCCATGCCAGCCACCAACACCAGTATGCTCTCCCCCTACCGCGTGCTCGATCTCTCCGACGAACGAGGCCATCTCTGCAGTGCCGTGCTGGCGGGGTTCGGCGCCGATGTCATCGTCGTCGAGCCGCCCGCGGGCTCCTCGGCCCGCCACCGCGGCCCTTTCGCCGGGGACACGCCTGACCCTGAGGCGTCGCTCGAGTACTGGGCCCACAATCGAGGCAAGCGAAGCGTCGTCATCGACGTCAACACCACCGAGGGCAAAGCCCAACTGCTCGATCTCGTACGAGGCGCCGACATCCTCATCGAATCCGCCGACCCCGGTTTCTGGGAGGGTCTCGGTCTCGGTTACGCCGATTTGGCTGCAGTGAACCCCGCGCTCATCCACACATCGATCACCGCATTCGGCAGCGAGGGCCCCAAGTCGACCTGGTTGGCCACCGACCTCACCATCGCCGCCTCGTCGGGTCAGATGTGGCAGACCGGCGACGACGACCGGGCGCCCCTCCGCATCTCGCTCCCGCAGGCCTACTACCACCCTTGTGTCGAGGGGGCCGCCGCGGTGCTCATAGCGCTCTACGAGCGCCAACACTCCTCGGGGCTCGGTCAACACATCGACCTGTCGGCCCAGCAGAGCCTCAACCAGGCAGCGCAGTCGATGCTGCTGTCGAACCCGCTGAACGCCGATCCGATCGGCCGCATGGCCGGCGGTCTCAAACTGGGCCCGCTCAAGGTCCAGCTCATGTGGCCCTGCAAGGACGGGCACGTCTCGGTCACGTTCCTCTTCGGAGCCGCCCTCGGACCTCCGACCCAGCTCCTCATGAACTGGATCTACGAAGAGGGAGGGTGCGACGAGGCGACCCGCGACAAGGATTGGATCAACTACGTCACCCTGCTGCTCGACGGCACCGAACCGGTGAGCGAGTACGAGCGGGTCAAGCAGGTGGTCGGCGCCTTCCTGAAGACGAAGACCAAGGCCGAGCTCATGGAGGCCGCGATCTCCAAGCGGCTCCTGCTGGCCCCGGTGACCACCACCCAGGACGTCCTCGACAGCCCCCAGTTTTCCGACCGCGAGTTCTTCGAGCAGGTCGACCAGGGCGGCGACATCGGCACTCTCACCTACCCTGGCGCCGTCGCCAAGTTCACCGCCACACCCTCGGTCGCGCTTCCGAAGGCTCCAGCGTTGGGCGAGCACACCCTTGCGGTGCTCAACGAACCGCCCCGGGTGCCTCATGTTCCGATCAAGGAACCCAAGCCGAACACCAACCGGCCGCTTGAAGGGCTGAAGATCCTCGACTTCATGTGGGTCATGGCCGGACCGGCCGCCACCCGGGTCCTGGCCGACTGGGGCGCCGACATCGTTCGGCTCGAGTCGGCCAACCGCATCGACACCGCCCGCACCCTGCAGCCCTTCCGCGACAACGTCGCCGACCCCGACGGGTCGGGCCTGTTCAACAACATGAACGCCGGCAAGCGCGATCTGGCCATCGACCTGCGCAAGCCCGAGGCCCGCGACGTGGTGTACGACCTGCTCGACTGGTGCGACGTGGTCACCGAGTCGTACTCGCCACGCGGCATGAAGGGCTTCGGCTTCGACTACGAGACCCTTCGCCGGCGCAAGCCCGATCTCATCATGTCATCGAGCTGCCTCATGGGCCAGAGCGGTCCCCATACCTCGCTGGCCGGCTATGGCACCATGGCCGCGGCCATCTCGGGCTTCTTCAACATCACCGGCTGGCCCGACCGTGACCCCTCCGGCCCCTTCGGCGCCTATACCGACTACGTGTCACCCCGCCTGCTCGCGGCCTGCCTGATGGCCGCGGTCGAGCATCGCCGCGAGACCGGCGAGGGGCAGTACATCGACCTCTCCCAGGGCGAGTCGTCGATGCCGTTGCTCTCGACCGCGCTCCTCTACACCCAGACCAAGGGCCAGGTGTACTCCCGTCAGGGCAACAGCGACCCGCTGTACGTGCCCCACGGTGTTTATGCCCTCGCCGGCGACGACGAGTGGGTGGCCATCGTGTGCACCAACGACGACCAATGGAAGACCCTGGCCGGGCTCGTTGGCCACAGCGACCTCGCTGACCTCACCGTGAGCGAGCGACGCGGTCGAGAGGCCGAGCTCAACGGATACATCGAAGCCTGGAGCAAGGACAAACAAGGTTCGCAGATCGAGCTGCACCTCCAATCGCTTGGCATCCCCAGCCATCAGGTGAACAACAGCCCGCGCATGGTCGCCGACCTCCAAGCCCAGCACCGCCGCCACTTCCGTGAGATCCCCCACGAGAAGCAAGGCAACACCGTTGTCGAAGGCCCCCGCTTCCAGATGTCGCGTACCCCGGGCAACGTCCTGCGAGGTGGTCCGACCATCGGCCAGGACACCTTCGAGATCCTGACCGACGTCCTCGGGTATGACGGCGACCGCATCGCCGAACTCGCCACCGCCGAACTGCTGGAGTAGCGGCACCGGCCCCGCCCGCCCCCGCCAAAGGCGTTCTGTGCAGCAAAATCCACGTCTGACGTGGTTTTCGCTGCAAATTTCGGGGGTGTGGGGGT
>JAQCHM010000435.1 GCA_027730885.1 Actinomycetota bacterium
CGTCCAGAGCCGCTAGCGTTGGACCCATGCCGCTGAACCTCCAGGTCGGAGACCGCTTCCCCGACGTCACCCTGCCCAACGATCGGGGACAACGTGTCTCCATCAGCGAGGTGGCCAAGGGCCAGCCGCTGTTCCTCGCGTTCTTCCGCGGGCCGTGGTGACCCAAATGACAGCTTCAGCTGCGAGAACTGGTCGAGTTCTCAGACGCCACCAAGGTCTCCTACCAACAGGTCGCGGCCGTCTCGGTGGATCCCCCGCGGGTCCTCGAGGCCTTCAAAGCCGGACTTGGAGCCACCTTCCACTTCCTCAGTGACGAGGATCGGTCACTGACCGATCTCCTCGGGATCAGCGAGAGCACCGATCCCACCCATGGACCGTTGCCGGTTCCGTTCACCTTCGGGCTGCTGCCCGATCTGACGATCAGCCACATCTTCAACGGCTGGTACTTCGTCGGGCGACCGACGCTCGAGGAACTCCGTCAGGCCGGGCGCGAGATGATGGATCGCTCGGTACCCGACCTCGACTTCCGAGGCGATTGAGCAAACCCTGGAGGGAGCCGGTCCGCTACTCGGCCTTGCGCACGATCCGAAACACCGGGATGACCCGGGGTGCGGCCTTTTCGGCGTAGCTGTTGAAGGTCGGTAGCTCGGCGGCCTGCGCGGCGTAGAGCCGGTCGCGCTCCTCGCCCTCGGTCAGCAGAACGGTGGCGTTGTACTTGTCGGTGCCGACCTCGATGGCCACGTCCGGGTTGGCGACGAGGTTGTGGTACCAGTTCGGGTTGTTCGGTGCACCCCCCATGGAGGCGATGACCACGAGGTCGTCGCCATCGGTGCTGTAGGCCAGCGGCGAACACAGCTCGCGCCCCGACTTGGCGCCCTTCATGGTCACCAGGACGATCGGTGTCCCTTCGAACGGAGGGCCGCATTGGCCTCCGGTCGCGCGGAACTCGGTGATGGCTTTCTCGTTCATGGTCAGGAAATCGATCGGCATGACTGCCCCTTTCACGTCACGTGTACACGGAACGAGGAGTGTACCCCCTTCACGTCACGTGTAACCGGAACGAGGAGTGTACGGTCCTCGAAACTCTTCCGTAGGAGCCGCGCTTACGTCCCGAGGTCGACGAACCACTAGGTTGCGGACATGGAGAGCCTTTCGGGAAAGACAGCGGTGGTCACGGGTGGAGCTTCGGGCATGGGGCGGGCCATGGCCTTGCGCTTCGCCCGAGCCGGCATGAACGTCGTCATTGGTGACGTTGACGACGACCGCGCGGGCGCCGTCGCGGCGGAGGCACGGGGTCATGGAGTGCAAGCGCTTGCGGTCCACACCGACGTCTCCGACGAGAGCGCCAACATCGCCCTCAACGCGGCAGCGTGCGACGCGTTCGGACGAGTGAACGTGGTCTGCCTGAACGCGGGAGTGACCGGGTCAGCCGGCCGTTCGTGGACCTTGAGTGTGAAGGACTGGGACTGGACCCTCGGGATTCTTCTCGACGGAGTCGTCCACGGGGTCCGGGCCTTCGTGCCGGGCATCGTCGAGCACGGTGACGGTCACGTGGTCATGACCGCCTCGATCGCGGGCCATGTCTCGTCGGCCTACAGCGGTCCGTACATGGTGGCCAAGCACGGAGTGGTCGCCCTGGCCGAGACTCTTCATCACGAGTTGCGGGCCGAGAAGTCAGCGGTCGGCGTCACCTGTCTGTGTCCGGGCTTCGTGAACACCGACATCGTCGCCGCAACCCGGCGGCGCAAGGTGGGCGAGGCCGGAGCCGTACAGGATGATCTCGGCGGCAAGTGGCTCGACTTCTCCGAACGGGCACTGGCCGGCGGCCTCGATCCCGAGCTCGTCGGCGAGCAGGTCCACGACGCGATCCTCGATGGCCAGTTCTGGTTGTTCACTGACCAGGCGTGGGACGAGGCCATCGCGTTGAAGAACCAGCAGATCCTGGCCCGGCGACCGCCGACGCTGGGTCATCCCAGTCGCTGAGCCGTGGGTCGCGGCCACTGATGAACGAACCCACGCCGGACCTCGAACCGTTCGAACCCGGCGCCCTCTCCGGTGTGCGGGTGCTCGACCTCACTTCGGTCGTCATGGGGCCGCTGTCGACCCAGCTCCTGGGTGATCTCGGTGCCGACGTCGTCTCGATCGAGGACAGCGTCGGTGACACCAATCGCAGCATGGGCCCCGGTCCCCAGCCCGGTCTGTCGGGCGTGTCGCTCAACCTGCTTCGCAACAAACGCAGCGTGAGCCTCGATCTCAAGCATCCCGAGGGACGGGCCGCGTTCCTGCGCCTCGCCGCGACCGCCGACGTCATGGTGACGAACCTGCGTCCTGGCCCCCTCGGTCGCCTGCGGCTGACCTACGAGGACATTCGCTCTGTTCGGCCGGACATCGTGTTCTGTCAGGCCCACGGCTACCCCTCCGATGGTCCCCAAGCCGACTCGCCGGCCTACGACGACATCATCCAGTCGGCCAGCGCAGTGGGGGAGCTCTTCGAGCGTCAAGGCCACGAACCGAGCCTCTTGCCCACGCTGGTCGCCGACAAGGTCGCCGGTCTGACCATCGCCTCCGCGGTCCTGGCCGCCCTCTTTCACCGCTCCAGAACCGGTCGCGGCCAGCGCATCGAAGTACCGATGATCGATGTGATGCGGGCGTTCGTTCTCGTCGAACACGGGGCCGGGGCCATTCCCGAGCCGCCGGTCGACAAGGCCGGCTACCGACGCATCCTCACCCCGGAACGTCGGCCTCAGCGAACCTCCGATGGCTGGATCAACGTGCTCCCCTATACCCGGGAGCACTACCAAACCCTGTTCGGAGCGGGGGGCCGCGACGACCTCTTCGATGATCCCCGCACCGAAACCCGCGAATCGCGAATCGCCAACAGCGACAGCCTCTACCGGGAGATTGCGGCCATCCTGACTCAGCGCTCCACCCAACAGTGGCTGGCCCTGTGCGACGAGCACGACATCCCCGCTACTCGCGCCGCG
>JAQCHM010000436.1 GCA_027730885.1 Actinomycetota bacterium
CGGATCGGACGAGACGGTCGACGGGATCGGGCTCGATACGGTCGGCGCGCCGGTCTTCTACCGAGTGCTTCAGGACGAGGGGAAAAACCTCGATCTTCCGGCTGCGGCCATGCTGCATGTCTTCGAGCCCGAATGGGCGGGTGGCGTCCGCTCCCATCCGACGCTCCAGCACTCGATCAATCACATCCTCGACGAGATCGAACTGCTCGCTCTGGAGAAGCATGCCGTGAAGGACAACGCCGACGTGGCGCGCATCCTCAAGACCGCCCGTGGCGAACTTGACGAGACCGGCGACTTCGTGGTCGGTGGCACCGCCGGGGCAGGCGAACCGAGCGATCCGGTCAGCCTGCAGAAGATCGTCGGCGGCAAGCTGGTGGCGCTGAAGCCCGACGAATCCCTCGACAGCTTCCAGAGCAACCGCCCGAGCCCAACCTTCACCGGCTTCCTCGAACACCTTCGGCGGGACTCAGCCCTCGGAATGATCCCCTTCGAGTTCGCGGCGGATTCCAGCAAGGTCGGCGGGGCGGGTGTCCGTCTGATCGTCGCCAAGGCCGACCGGCGATTCTCGTTCCGGCAGATGATCCTCGAACGCCGACTCATCCGCCCGGTGTGGGCCTACGTGATCGGCCACGCCATCGACCAGGGACGACTGCCGAAGACGGCCAACTGGTGGAAGATCAGCTCGGTGCCTCCGAAGCGGGTGACCGTCGATGCCGGCCGCGAGGCCCAGCAGAACCGCGCCGACGTCGAGATGGGCCTGAAAACCCTCAGCGATCACTTCCAGGAACTCGGTGCCGACTTCGGTGAGGAGATCGAGCGCCGTGCCGCCGACGCCCGCATGATCATCGAGACCGCCGAGAAGTTCGACGTGCCGGTCGAGATGCTCTGGAAGCCCACCGCGTTGACACGCCCAACCGGGCGTGAGTCCCGTCCTGCTGCAAAACCGTGAATGGCTGATCGAGCCCGATGCGCTTCGGGCGATGGCCGTTTCCGCCGAGCAAGCCCGTGGCCGTGATGCCTCCACACTGTCGCGCCAGAGCAACCCGCTCCTCAGTGTCGAAGACGGGATCGGGACAGTCGCCATTGAAGGACCGATCCTTCGCAAGCCCGACATCTTCGCCCGGATTTTTATGGGGGCGACCGACTCCACCGAGATCGGTGCCGCCCTGAGGGAAGCGGGTGAACGCGAGGACGTGCGAGCCGTGTTCCTCGACATCGATTCGCCGGGAGGAACGGTGGTCGGCACTCCGGAACTCGCCGCCGCCGTCTCGGCTCTCAACGACCGTAAGCCGGTCTATGCGTTTTCATCGGGCCTCATGTGCTCGGCCGCCTATTGGATCGCCAGCCAGGCCAGCGCGATCTATGCGACGCCATCCGCCCGTGTCGGATCGATCGGCGTCGTACAGGCGGTGATCGACAATAGCGCCCGCCTCCACGCCGAGGGGATCAAGGTCGAGGTCTTCGCGGTTGGCAAATACAAGGCGATGGGCGCGCCCGGCACTCCGCTCAGCGACGACCAGCGCGAACTGATCCGCTCGAACCTCGCCGAAACCGCCCGGGACTTCCATGCGGCGGTTCTTTCCAAAGGCCGAACCATCCCAACCGAGGCGATGGAAGGTCAGACCTTCAGCGGCCGTCAAGCCGAGCGTTCCAATCTCGCCGACATGGTTCCCGACCGGGCCGAGGCGATGCGCCGCTTGCGGGTCTACCGCTCCGCAGTTGACACGCGGGCACGGGCAATGAGCACCGCTCTCGAAGACCAACTCGCCGAAGCCCGCTCGCAGGTCGAGACCCTGCAGTCGGAGCATCAAGCCCAGACCGACCTCCTGACCGAAGCCTCCACCACCCACGATCAGCTCCGGGGCGAGGTTGAAGCGCTCTCGGCCCAGCTCGAAACCCTCTCCACCGAGCGGGACAACGCCCGCGGCCAGATCGAGACCCTCACCACCCAAGTTGCCGGGTTGCGGGAATCCCAGGCCGATTTCGATGGCCGCCTGCAATCCGAAGTCGCCCGCGTGGTCGCCTCCACCGGGACCACCGCTCCCGCGCACGTCACGCCCGCCGGTGACCGGAGCGCCGTCGCCCCCGACGCCACCCTCCAGGACCTCGTCGCCCAATACGACCAACTCGTCACTGACCGGAAACCCGAGGAGGCCGCCGCCTTCTTCGAACAACACCTCGCCAAACACTTCACCCGCTAAACGACCATGGCCAACACCAACGCCACTGTTAATTCCGCGATCATCGCCCAAACGGCGCTGACCACGCTGCTTGCCAAGTTCCCGATTCTGGCACGAATCGCCACGGACTTCTCGTCCGGGAGCGTGAAGTTCAACCAGGACATCGTCACCCACATCGTGACGCCAACCGTCGCGCAGGACTTCAATCCCGCCACCGGTTACGTTCCGGATGATCAGGCGCAGGTCGATGTCTCGGTGAAAATCGACAAGCATGCCTACGCGGGCTACGCGATCACCGACGTCGAGCGCTCGACCAGCCAGATCGACCTCAACCAGCGTTACGCTGACAAGGTGGCCTACGCGCTCGGTCGCAAGGTCTGCGACGACCTCATGGCCCTGATCGTCGCCGCCAACTTCACCAATGAGACCGAGGTGGACGTGGTCGACTTCGGGCGCAACACGGTGGTCGACATCGGCACCAAGCTCAACAAGCGCTTCATCCCCGACATGGGGCGCTTCATGTTCGTCAACTCGGACTACTACAACGCCCTGCAGAAGGACGAGGCGCTCTACAAGGCCTACATCACTCCGGCCGCGAGCAACGTGGTGGTCACAGGGATGCTGCCGGACGTGAACGGCTTCGCGGTCATCGAATACTCGGCCCTGCCCGAGAACGCCGAGGACCTGGTCGGCTTCGCCGGCATCCGCGAAGGCCTCATCATGGCCGCACGGGTCCCCGACGTGCCACAGAACACCGGCGATACCGTGATCCGGGTGGTCACCG
>JAQCHM010000437.1 GCA_027730885.1 Actinomycetota bacterium
TGCAACGACACTGTCAGATCAACAGCCGGCGACGCGTACCGAAGGGTACGGGTTCACCGCGAGGCCACCTCCGGAGTGGATCTCGAAGTGGAGGTGGGGCGTGCTGAGCTGCGCGTTGCCGCCTCGGTTTCGCGACGGGGAGATGACGCTACGCACGAGCGATCCTCATACTTTTGTTAAGTATGGTTGACATTGAAGTGTTGGTTACAGCCATCTCAAGCGGCTAACGATGAGCGTCATGGGAACATCTTCGGCCACGCTGGAACTCAAGGACATTCATGTCCGTCGTGACGACACCAGCGTCATCGGCAGCATCAGCTGCCAGGTTGAGGACGATCAGCACTGGGTGATCCTCGGGGCCAACGGTTCGGGCAAGACCACGTTGATGAGGATTATGGCCCTGTACGACCATCCGACATCGGGCACGGTCGACGTCCTCGGAGAACGACTCGGGCAGGTCGACATTCGTGTGCTCCGCCAGCGGGTCGGATATGCCGCAGCGGCACTCGCCGATCAGCTCCGGCGAGAATTGACAGCACGAGATGTCGTGATGACGGCTCGATACGCCGCACTCGAACCCTGGTGGCACCAGTACACCGACGAGGACCAGTCGCGGGCCCAGTTCTGCCTCGGCGAACTCGGCGTCGGACACCTTGCGGATCGCTCGTTCGGGACGCTGTCGTCGGGCGAGCAACAGCGCGTACTCCTTGCACGCACCACGATGAACGACCCGGCACTCATTCTGCTCGACGAACCTTCGGCCCGACTCGATCTCGGTGGCCGGGAAGAGTTGCTCGCCACCCTTGCCGAGATCATCCGACGACCGACCGGCCCACCGATTGTTATGGTCACGCATCACGTTGCCGAGATTCCGCAAGGCATCACGCACGCCATGCTGCTGCAACGCGGGGACGTTCTCACTGGCGGCCCGATCGACGAGACCCTTACCGCAGCATCACTCAGCGAGTGTTTCGGCTTGTCCCTCGAACTTGAACGTCGGCACAATGGCCGGTTCAACGCGTGGGCGAGTCAGTGACCAGCTGAGTGAGGGTTTCGCTTCCCCGCCTCACTTCGTCATCGAGTACCCGGCCGAGCACCCCTCCGCTCCAGAGCCCGCCGCCATAGTTCAGCTCCATCGTGAGACCGGTCTGACCCTCGGGTGCCGGATCGATCGTGGCGCGCAGCACCCAGACCGAATGTGAGCGCTCGTCCAGTTCCGAGCGCTCAAAGCTGACGCGATTCGGAACATCGTGTTCGGTGCGCACCATCCGGAGTCGCTTTGAGCGAGAAAACGGCCCGACCTGGGCACGTAGCTCAACGTTCCATGCAAACGCCTCATCGGACCCGCGGCTGGTGTCAGGCGTGACGCCATGAACCATTCGCATCCACTCCGGATAACGAGCAAGGTCCTCGACCCACGAAAAAATCTCGTCGGGGGTACACGCCGCGACGAGGCTGCGACGGATCTCCATTAGCTGGCGCCCGGAGACTCCCGTGGCCGTTCTGCTCCGCGGAACGCACGTGCGAGCAATGGGCTGCTCGCCGACAGCAGACCACCGAGGTCATCATCGGTGTCGAAGTTGGGCGTCCACATCTCGTCCTGCTCTGCAGTGTTCGGGTCAGCAAGGTCGGCTGGCGCGATGACATCGGCGATCGGCTCGGCAACCAGACCGTCTTCCGTGCTCAGATCGTCGGCGGGGGGTTTGGCACCGACTGCCGGCTCGACGCCGAGCGCGAGCTGTTCGGCTTCCCGGGCGTCGTTGCTGTGTACGCGACGGCTCCGTGAACGCGGCCGCTCCACTGCGGCTGGCGGTCGGAACAGGTGGAGGTCAGGGTCGCGCAGATCGTCGAGAATCCAATTCCGCGGAACAACCATCGAGTCGGCATGACGTCGACAAAGTACACCCCCCTCAGAGGATGCAGCGTCATTGAGCCGGTCGAGCCAAAACACCAAGTCCTCGGCACGCATCCCGTAGGCAACCGACGCGCGATCGGAACACCCGGGGCGTTCGCACAGTCGTTCCATCCAGGGTGACCATAGTCCCGAGCAGCCGCACGCCGCTGGTTATACGACCGGGTTCTGCCCAACACGCGCCCGGTCGTTTCCCAACCGTCGCTTCCTCGTCATTTGGCAGCAGAAGCACCGGATCGCACCTGCATCCGAGGCGACGATCGGTTGCGAGGATCTCGGAAGAAAAACCACGTCACCGGAACAAGGTAGGCCAGGTAGCTCGCAACACGGATCCGCTCCGGATTCGGACTCCAGCCGAAGAGGCCCTTGAGGAAGTCGTGCATCGTCCAGCCCTCGGCGAACGGTCCCGACGTGACGTTCCAGACTGTGTCGGAGACGAGCGACCACTCGATGCCGAGCAACTCGCGGAACTCGTGGAGTCCTTTGGCGAAAAGGCCAGCTGCGAAAAGGATGAGGAGGAATCCGGTGTACTGAAAGAAACGACGAAGATCGATGCGGGCGCTTCCGGCATAAAACGCCACGCCGATGATGATCGACACGACGAGCCCGATGAATCCGCCAAGGACCACCGCTACACCGGACGACGCGGAAGTCTCGGCGCCGATGAGAAACAGAGCGGTCTCGAAGCCTTCGCGGGCAACTGCAACGAAGGAGATCGCCGCCAGCGCGAGCGGGGATCGGTTGAGTGCTGCATCAATCTTGGCGTGAAGATCGCTGGAGATGTTCCGTGAGTTGCGACGCATCCAGAAGATCATCCAGGTGAGAACCGCAACGGCAAGGAATGCGAGGGTGCCCTCGATGGCTTGTTCCCAACGCCCTTCGAAATCACCGATCAGGGCGTCGAAGACGACACCGCATGCGATGCTGGCGATCGCGGCGAGACCAACGCCAACCCACATTGCCGGGAGGTGCCGCCGGCTGTCCGTCTTGACGAGGTAGGCGGCGATGATCGCGACGACGAGCGAGATCTCCAACCCTTCTCTG
>JAQCHM010000017.1 GCA_027730885.1 Actinomycetota bacterium
GGCGGACGTCGAACCACGACGGGCGGAGGCGGGGGTGGGAGCAGGGGCGGAGGGGGGAGATGCGGAGGTTGGGGGGGAGCAAGGTGAGGAACGTCGTCGCTCGTGCGCGTCGAAGCAGGAATCATGAAGGAGCTCGCTTTCGTCGGGCCCGCGGCCGGGTTCTCGGCCTTGGTCGCTCAGCTGATGGCCGGCAGCGTGACCACCACGCAGGCCCCGTTTGGTTGGTTGTCGATGATCAGGATCTCGCCGCCGTGTCGGTCGACGATCGCCTTGCTGATCGCCAGGCCGAGCCCGGCACCGCCGCCGCCGGTCGGCGTCCCGTCGGCTTGCCAGAATCGCTCGAAGACCTTGGAGCGCTGTTCGAACGGAATGCCGGGGCCCGCGTCGCGCACCGCCATCCGAACCGATCCGTTCAGACGGCTGGCCACGATGGTGATCGGTGCGTCGATCGGGGAGAACCGCAGGGCGTTTCCGATCACGTTGGTGAGCACTCGGGTGACCTGCTCCCGATCGCCAACGGTGCGCAGTCCGCGCGGCGCCTTCACCTCGATCTGCGACGTGGGGTGGGTGAGTCGGAAGTCTCTCGCCAACCCATGCAGAAGGTCGCCGAGGTCGAGTTCCTCGGTGCTGAGCCGGTCGGCGCCCGCTTCCAGCCGAGAGAGATCGAGCAGTTGGTTGACGAGGCGGCCGAGCTGCTCGCTCTGGGCCAGCATGCGCCCCAGGGTCGCCCGATTCGGCGTGCCGACACCGTCGACCAGATTCTCGAGCGTTCCCTGCAGCGCGGCAACCGGGGTCCTCAGCTCGTGGGAGGCGTTGGCGATGAACTCCTTCTGCCTGCGATCAGCGTCGGCGATGATCGGTTCGTCCTCGACGACGAGGATGTGCGAGCGACTTCCCACGAGCACCAAGGTAGAGAACAGAAGCGTCAGCGTCCCGCAGGAGTTGTGAAGACTTGGTGCAGTTACCCCGCGACGCTGATGCCGGCGGCAGGGACACCATCGACCCAGACGCCGGTGATATCGGCCGGTGTGGCGAGGCGAACGATCTTCTCGAACACTCGGGGCCAGTCGTCGAGATCCCATACGCTGACGCCAATGCCCGGGCGGTCTGCTGGGCGGGTGGCAACCGAGATCGCGTCGAATCTCTCTCCGACTTCGAGCCGGCCCGCGGGAATGCCGAGAACGTCGGCCCCGCCGCCGGTCGCCAGCCAGAAGGCGGTGGTCACGTCGATGGCGCTGGATGACACGCCCCGACCGGCGGGTGACAGACGCTGATCGACGCCGTCCTCGAGGACTCGGGACATGTTCACCGCGTGGGCGCAGACGGGGAGCAGACCGGCCTCGGCTCCTCCCGCGATGTCGGTGCCCAACCCGACGCGCAGGCCGCGAGCCATAGCCCTGCGAACGGGGAACACGGCGTTGCCGAAGTAGACGTTGGACAGCGGACAATGCGCAACGCCGGCACCGACTCGGGCGAGGACCGTCATGTCGTCGTCGGACAACAGGCATCCGTGGGCCAACACGCTGTGGTCGCGGGCCAGGCCGAAGCGAGCCAGCGCGACCGAGTCGCTGACCCCGAAACGGTCGAGGACGTACTGGTGCTCCCAGTCGTTCTCGGAGCAATGACTCTGAACCAGCGCGCCGGTTGCCGTGGCCAACTCTCCCAGCCCTTCGAGCAAGGCGTCGGTGCACGCAGGGATGAAGCGGGGCGTGATGATGCCACGCACCAATGGGGAGCCGAGGCCGTTGATGGCCTCGAGGCTCCGAGCGCTCGCCTCGACGCCGGTGATGGCGTCGGCGTCGCGGTAGAACTCGGGGGTGCCTTCGGGGTGGTCCATGGCGACCCGACCGACGAACGCTCGTTGGCCGAACCGGACACACGCCTCGGCCAAGGCCAAGGTGGCCGGCTCATGGATCGAGGAGTAGTAGACGGCGGTGGTCGTGCCCCGAGCCAGGAGCCCGGGCACGAGAGATGCCCAGATCCGTTCGGCGAATGCCCGATCGCGATAGCGCGCCTCGAGCGGAAACGTGTACTGGAAGAGCCACTCGTCGAGCGGAACGTCCAACCCGGTACCGAGCTGCGGCCACTGGGGCGCATGTACGTGGAGGTCGATGAGTCCAGGCAGGAGGTAGGTGCCTTCGGGCAACGTCACGTCGGCCACCACCGACACCGACGCTGGTTCGACCGTGGCGATGACCCCATGGTCGTCAATGGTGACGACGTGGTCTTCGCGGACTTGGAGTCGGTCTGGCGTCGGTGTGGACAACAGCGTGCCCCGAACGGTGAACGTCACCACCTAAGTGTGCCGCCGCGATCAGCCTTCCCGCGGGAGCTCCTTCGACGGGGTCCACGCTCCTGGGTCTTGCGGGCGGGGTCAAGAGTACGCTCGAGTCATGCACGATCTGGTGATTCGAAACGGCACGGTGGTCGACGGGAGCGGTGAATCGCGGTTCGTCGGGGACCTGGCGGTCAGCGACGGTGTCGTCACCGAGGTGGGAGAGGTTTCGGGTCCGGCCAGACGGACGATCGATACCGAGGGCCACTTGGTGCTCCCGGGTTGGGTCGACATCCACACCCATTACGACGGTCAGGCCACGTGGGACCCGGAGGTCACGCCGTCGTCGTGGCACGGGGTCACCACTGCGGTGTTCGGCAACTGCGGAGTCGGTTTCGCTCCAGTGAAGCCAGGCACCGAGGACTTCCTCATCAACCTCATGGAGGGGGTCGAGGACATCCCGGGCACGGTGCTGGCCGAGGGCATCGATTTCCGATGGGAGACCTTCCCCTAGTACCTCGACGCCCTCGAATCGATGCCGCGCGTGCTCGACATCGGCGCTCAGATTCCGCACGGCGCGCTGCGCTTCTACGTCATGGGCCAACGCGGCGCCCTACACGACGAGGTCCCGACCCCAGCCGAACTCGGCGAGTTCGGCCATCTCGTTCGCGAAGCTCTCGATGCCGGCGCTCTGGGGTTCACCACCAGTCGCACCATCAAGCACAAGGCGGCCGATGGGCGGTTCACCCCCAGTCTGACGGCGAGCGACCCCGAGCTGGCTGCGGTGGCCGATGCCATGCGCGAAGCAGCAGCCGGCGTGATCGAGGCCAACTCGGATTTCGAGCCCGGTGACTTCGAGCGGCTTCGACAAGCCGCCCAGATCTCCGGTCGACCCCTGTCGGTGCTGTTGCTCCAGGTCGACAACGCCCCGGAGCGGTGGAAGACGACCCGAGACGAGATTCACGCGGCCAATGCGGGCGGCGTCGAGGTGACCGGTCAGGTCGGGTGTCGTCCCATAGGCGTCATGATCGGACTCGATGCCACGGTGAACCCCTTCCGGACGAACCCCGCGTACAAAGCGATCGCCCACCTGGCACTCGACGAGCGGGCGACCCTGATGCGTACCGACGTCGGGTTGCGAGAGGCGTTGGTGGCGGGTCGGCCGACCGACAAGCACACCGAGTGGATGGACTACGCCTTCACCCGCGCCTACGAACTGGGCGAGGTGCTCGACTACGAGCCGGACCCCGTCAACGCAGTGGCCAGGCGGGCAGCGGCCGCCGGACTCGACCCATGGCAGCTGATGCTCGACCTCCTGGCCGCGGGAGACGGTTCGACGCTGCTGCTCTACCCCTTCGAGAACTACTTCAACGGCGACCTCGAGGACATCCGAACCATGTTGGCCGACCCCTACACCGTCTGCGGCATCGGCGATGCCGGGGCGCACGTCGGCACCATCTGCGACGCCTCCTATCCCACGTTCCTGCTCACTCATTGGGCCCGCGACCGGACCCGGGGCGAACAACTTCCGCTCGAGTTCCTGGTCAACAAGCAGACCCGGCGAACGGCCGAGACCTATGGCTTGCTCGACCGTGGTCTCTTGCGTCCCGGCTACCGGGCTGATCTGAACATCGTCGACCACGCCGCGTTATCGGTCGGTCGGCCCCAGTTGGCCTTCGACCTCCCGACTGGCGGCAAGCGCCTCGTGCAACGTCCCGTCGGTTATCGACATACGTTCGTGGCCGGCGTCGAGACCCTGGCCGACGGCGAGTTCACCGGCCAGCGCCCGGGGCGCCTCGTTCGTGGAGCCCGCCCCGGGCCGGCCTGATCCGCGTGGCGTTCACGAGGGTCGCGCTGCGTCAGGCGATCCCGATCATCTCGGTCTGGCTACGGAGCACGAGCGACGTCGCGTCGTCGGTCCAACGTTCCATCCCATCGGGTTCGAGCGTCGACAGGAAGGCCTTGAACGCGGTCGCATCGTCGAAATAGAGCTCGGCCATGCCGGCGTAGGGAGCCGATGCCGGGTCGAGGCTGTGGCTCACCACGTACCGCCAGCCTCCGATTCGCTCCATCGCGGACTTCACGTTGGGGACGTGGACATCGAGCCAGTGGGCGAAGAAGGCTTCGGTGTCGGCGCCCGGCTTCGCTCCGACCAGGAACGTTGCCTTGACGAACCCGGTCCGTGTGCACGGGAACGGTTGGTTCAGGGTGTTCGGCCGGACCGACAGATGGTCGGAACCGTCGATGACGACGTACTCCGTTGTGGCCCACGGGGAGTAGGGGAGCGCCCGTTCCTGGAAGCTGTCGGCCGGGGTCGTGCCGTGCGGTTCCTGGGGCGCGGGAAGGGCCTCGTCCCACCACAATTGGGCTACGCCGTCCCAGGCGTGCGCGCCATCCTTCCCGGCGTCGAACAGGGTTCCGATGTAGCGCCAGGCGTGCAGCCGCCCCGCCTCCTTCGCTCGCTCCTGGCCGGCGATGACGAGCGGCATGTGGTTGGCGAACCAATGCGCTACGAGCTCTTCCCGTGTGGCCCCTTGTCGGCGCTTGATGAGGTACTGCATCTTTGCCCCCGGCGTGGGGGTGGGCCGGCCGCTCACGGTTCGATCACGATCTTGCCGATGGCCCTGCGGTCCATCATCGTGCGCAGGGCTACGGCGGCATCGTCGAGGGAATAGCGGGCCGAGATGAACGGCTTCAGTTTGCCGCTTGCGGTGAACTCGAGGAGATCACCCATCACTTCGCGTCCGAGTTCGGGCTCGTTGGCCATCATGGCGCCATAGAAGACGCCGACGATCGAGCAGCTCTTCAACAACGTGAGATTCAGGGGGACGCTCGGGATGCCGGCGGTGAAGCCGATGACCAGGAAGCGGCCGTTCCAGGCCGAGGCCCGGATGGCCTGCTCGGCGTACGCCCCGCCGACGGGGTCATAGGTCACGTCGACGCCCTTGCCGTCGGTCAGTTCCTTGACCCGGTCCTTCAGGTTTTCGCTGGCGTAGTTGATGGTCTCGTCGGCGCCGAACTGCCGACATAGATCGAGCTTCTCCTCGGTGGAGGCAGCAGCGATGACTGTCGCCCCCATGAGCTTGCCGATCTCGATGGCGGTCATGCCCAGATGACCGCCGGCCCCCAACACCAGCAACGTCTCGCCGGCCTGCAGGTTGCCGCGCCACTTGAGCCCGTAGTAGGTGGTGCCGTAGGCGTAACCCAGGCCGGTCGACTCGGCGAACCCGACCGCGTCGGGCAAAATCCGTGCGTCGCGGCCCTTGGCCAACGCTTGCTCGGCGAAGCCACCGGAGAAGCCGACCGAGGCGACCACCCGGTCGCCGACCTTCACGTTGCTCACGCCCTTGCCGGCCGCGGCGACAACGCCGGACACTTCGGCACCCGGGATGTAGGGCAGCGGTACCTTGAACTGGTACTTGTCCTCGAGCATCAGCGTGTCCGGGAAGGTGACCGGCACGGCCTTCACGTCGATGAGGACTTGATCATCGGCCGGGGTCAGATCGGGCACTTCTTCGACCACCAGGTTCTCCGGCGGACCAAAGGCATTGCAGATCACTGCTTTCATACTTGCTCCTCGATCGGGCGTACAGGTGGTTAGTTTTGCCCTTATCCCAGCAGCAACGGTCCGCCCCGTCGAACTTGGCGGTCGGTTCCTCGTTCGGAAGGCTCCTCATGCTCGTCTTCGCTTCGTCGGATCATCGCCAACACCATGCGCTCGAGGTCGACGGAGGGCGACTGATTCCCTCGTGGGAATGCCCGGAACGGATCGACTCCATCGAGGCCGCGCTGGTTGGGCCTCATGCATTCCGCCCACCCGCTCCCCTCGACCACGCACTGGTCGCTTCGATCCATGACGCCGGCTATCTCGAGTTCCTGGCGTCGGTGTGGAATCGGTGGGTGGCCGCCGGCGAGCAGGGCGAGGCTGCGATGGCGCTGTGCTGGCCCACACGAGGGATGGACCAAGAGCGTGTCCCGACCTCGGTGCGGGGCCAGCTCGGCTTCTACAGCTTCGCGGTCGACTGCTCGGTGACTCCTGGAACCTGGGCCGCGGTGTGCACCAGCGCGGCGCTGGCCCAGTCGGCCGCCGACGCCGTCGTCGAGGGTGAACGCGTCGCGTTCGCCTTGTGCCGTCCACCGGGCCACCACGCCACCTCGAGTCAGTTCGGGGGCTACTGCTATCTGAACAACGCCGCGGTCGCAGCGCAACGCCTGCTCGATCATGGCCGTACGAGGGTGGCGATCGTCGACGTCGACTACCACCATGGCAATGGGACACAGGACATCTTCTACCGGCGTGACGACGTCCTCTACTGCTCCGTGCACGCTGACCCGACCCACCACTTCCCGTACTACCTCGGGCACGCCGACGAGCGAGGTGATGGAGAGGGCGTCGGGTTCAATCACAACGAACCAATGCCGCTCGATACCGGATTCGCCGACTGGTCGGCCGCCCTCGATCGTTGCCTCGAACGGGTCGTCGCGACCGGTTGTGAGGCGCTCGTGGTCTCGCTCGGTGTGGACACCTTCGAGGGCGACCCCATCAGCCACTTCCGATTGGCGGGATCGGACTTCGTGGCGATGGGCCGGCGGCTCGCGGCAGCCGAACTGCCGACGGTGTTCGTCATGGAAGGCGGTTACGCCGTCGGCGACCTCGGCCGCAACGTCGCCAACGTTCTCGACGGCTTCGAAGCCGTCACGACAGGGTGAGGACCCTGACCTCGCCGTTGTCGGCGGTCACCCACAACGAGCCATTGGGCGTTTTGCGGAGCCGAGGTGGGCAGGCCGGCCTTCGACTGTTCGAGTTGTTCGAGCTGGCCCAACTCCGCTAGGTGATAGGTCACTGGCCAAGACGGCTTCGTGTTGGCGATCGATGACAGGAGTACGACGATGCGCGCATGGCGAGTGAACGAGCTTGGTCACCCCTCGGTGTCCCTCCGGCTGGAGGAGGTCGCCGATCCGGTTCCGGCCGAGGGCCAGATCCTGATTCGGGTCGAGGCGGGCAACGTGAACTTCGCCGACATCCTGTTGTGCCAGGGCATCTATCAAGACCGGCCGGGCGTTCCGTTCACGCCCGGTCTGGAGACCTCGGGCATCGTCGAAGCCGCGGGTCCGGGGGTCGACATCCAGGCCGGCGTCCGGGTCGCCGGCATGTCGGCGTTGCCCGCCGGCGGGTACGCCGAGAAGGCGTTGATCCGCGCTCGCACCGCGCTCGAGATGCCGCTCGACATCCCGGCGCACGACGCCACCGTGTTGTATTCGACCTATCAGACTTCCCACGTCGGGTTGCACCATCGGGCGCAGCTCCAGCCGGACGAGTGGCTCCTGGTCCACGCTGGTGCAGGCGGAGTCGGGTCGGCTGCGGTCCAGTTGGGCGTGGCCGCTGGCGCCAAGGTCATCGCCACCGCCGGCAGCTCGGCCAAGCTGCAGCACTGCCTCGGCAACGGCGCCCACTTCGCCATCGACTACACCGATCCCGAGGCGATGTACGCAGAGGTCATGCGCATCACCGGGGGTCGCGGGGTCGATGTTGCCTACGACCCGGTCGGGGGGCCGGTCGGCGACCACACGCGCCGGTTGATGGCATGGGAGGGTCGGCTGGTCGTCGTCGGGTTCGCGTCCGGCGGCATCGGTACCTATCCGGCCAATCACGTCCTGGTGAAGAACTACTCGGTCCTCGGGCTGCACTGGGGCGCCTATGTCGAACACGGTGGACGGGCAGTCATCGACGCGGCCCACGCGCACCTGATCGAGCTCTACCTCGCAGGGGCCATCAAGCCCGAGATCACCGACCAGATCCGATTGGAGGATCTTCCCGGCGCGCTCGACCGGCTGGAGAACCGGGAGGTGAGCGGGCGCCTCGTGCTGGTGCCCTGACTTCGAGGCCGAAGCCCGGCTACCCGAACGCGCCCCGCTCGCTCAGCCTGGCAACCTCGCCGGGGCTGAAACCCCACTCGGTCAACGCCTCCGCGCCGCCCTCCCCGGGCGTCGGCGAGATGCGCCGGACCTGTGACGGTGTCCGACTGAAGCGGGGCGCCGGCGCGGGCTGCACGGTGTCGCCGACCTCGACGAAGGCGCCTCGTGCCGCGTTCTGCGGATGGTTCGGCGCCTCGAGCAGATCGAGGATCGGCATGACCGTGTCATCGTCGCCGTCGAACAACGCCGCCCAGTGGTCCCTCGGTTCGGTGAGGAACAGGGCGGCCATCCGCGCCCGGTAGCCCGGCCAGCTGGCTCGCTCCCCGGGATTTCCGAGCCCACCGAAGTCGATGCCGCTTTTGGTGACGAAGTTGTCGAGGAACTTGCGTTGCAGCAACGCCGTCGAGACGAACTTGCCGTCGGCGCACACCCAGGTGCCGTATCGCCAGTCGCCGCCATCGACCAGGTTGGCCGAGCGTTCATTGACCCATGTGCCGCCGTGAAGATTGCCGTAGAAGTACGACATCAGGTTGAGGGCACCGTCGGAGATGGCGGCGTCGACCACCTGGCCGTGTCCCGAATGTGCCGCCTCGTGCAGCGCGGCGACCATGCCCAGGGCGAGGTAGACGCCACCGCCGCCCAGGTCGCCGGCGAGAATGAGGGGCGGTGGCGGTGGGCGGTCGGCGTCCCCGATCGCCCAGAGCGCACCGGTCACCGACAAGAAGTTGGCGTCGTATCCGGCGCGATGGGCGTTCGGGCCTTCCTGACCCCAGCCCGTCATACGTCCATAGACGAGCTTGGGGTTACGGGCGAAACACGCGTCGGGGCCGAGCCCGAGCCGCTCGGTCACACCAGGTCGGAAGCCCTCGATCAGCGCGTCGGCTTCCTCGACCAATCGGAGCACTTGCTCGACGTCGTCGGGGTCCTTCAGATCGAACCGCACCGAACGGCGGTTGCGGTACAGGTAGCGGTATTTGTGGTCCGGATACCCGAGGTCCTGCTCCTCCATGCGGTCCACCAGCAGCACGTCGGCACCCATGTCGGACAACAGCATTCCGGCGAACGGGCCGGGGCCGATACAGAACAACTCGACGATCTTGACACCGGACAATGGACCCATGGTTGGTGCTCCTCTGAAGCTCGAACGAGCGCTGACGCCCCAGGTTGTCCCAAAGGCGTCCGAGGGGCCAAACCCCTCTTCCCGATCGGCGAGGCTAGGGTTCTGCGATGAACAAAACGACCCGAATCGCCGCCATCGCTCTGGCAGTCGTCGTCGTCGTCATCGGCGGCGGACTCTTCTGGTACCTGCGAGACGACGCCCCGGCCGCGGTGAGCCTGGAGTCCGCAACCGAGTCGCTGTCCACCTCGACCGGCGACTCTGCTGACGAGCCGGCCTCGGGTGGGGCGGACGATTCGGCAGAGCCGTCGGACGCGACCGCCGCGCCCGGGCCCACGGTCGAGCTTCCGGGAGCTTGGTCGGTCGACACCAAGTCGGGCGAGTTCGACTTCGAGTCGGCGACCGGAACCTTTGCCGGGTTCCGCATCAACGAGACGCTATCCGAGATCGGCGAGGCAACGGCGGTCGGCCGTACCGGTGACGTCGAGGGGTCCATCGAGATCGTCGACACGACGCTCTCGGTAGCCGGTTTCACGGTGGACCTCAGCACCATCACGACCAACGATCTCGGCCGGGACGACAAGGTCCAAGGAGCGCTCGAGACTGATCGGTTCCCCTCGGCGACCTTCGTGTTGGCCGAGCCGGTCGACCTCGGCGCCGATGCTGCGGCCGGCAAGCCCATCTCGGTTGACGCAGCCGGAGACCTCACCATCCACGGCGTCACCAAGGCGGTGGTATTCCCGCTCGAGGCGCAGTTGGTCGGATCGACGATCGTGATCGTTGGCTCGCTCGAGATCAGCCTTGCGGACTTTGGTGTCGTCGCCCCGACGGCCCCGATCGTGCTGTCGGTCGAAGACGTCGCCATCGTCGAGTTTCAGCTGTTGTTGGTCAAGTCCTGAGGTCGGAGCCCGCTCGGGCTCTCCCCTCCCGCCGCAGGCCCTGCGGCCCTGCGGACGGCATTCGCCCGGGCCGCGCGCAACAGGTCGCCGACGTCCTGGCCGTCGCCGAACTCGGCCACCGCAACGCCGATGGTGACTGACGGTGCTCGCACCAAGAGGACATCGTCCGCGGTCCGGACCGCTCGAAGGACGCGTTCGGCCAGCTCCTCGGTGCTGCCCCAGTCGCGGCCGTCGCCGACGTGGATGAAGTCGTGCTCGCCCACCTGAGCCACGACATCGTGTCGCCGGCTTCCCGCCAGCAGCGCCCGGAATGCCGGCTCGCGCGCTTCGCTTGCCTCGTTGACGCCGAAGGTTTGGCGGATGTCTCGAAGGGCGTCGACCGTGATGGCGATGAGGGTGACACAGCTCGGTCCGGCCGGTTCCGCGACCGCCTGGCGACGCTTTTCAGGTATGGCCGACTCGATCGGAGCCGCTCGTTCCGTGGAACAGCATTCCTCGGTTAGGTTGAGGTCGAGCGGGGGGAGATCGCCGGCGGCCACATCCGCTGGCCGCGTGGTGGCCGTGCCGTTCTCGCCGACTTCGGCCAACAGCAACGCCACGGCCTCGGTCCGCCACTGCGTCCCCGAACCCTTCATGATGACCTGCAGCGCGGCATCGCGGCCCATGCCCTGGCGGTACTGCCGGGTGTTCGTCATGGCATCCCAGGAATCGCAGATGCTGACGATGGCGACTTCGACGCTGACCTGTTCGCCGGCGAGTTGGTCGGGGTAGCCGCAGCCGTCGACTCGTTCGTGGTGCCCCCGCACGAACCTTCGAGCCCCGGCAAGCGACGGCGACCCCTCGAGCAGCTGTTCGCCTTGCTCGGGGTGGGTCTTGATCTCGGCGAACTCGTCGTCGGTCAAGGATCCTGGCTTGTTGATGATCGCGCTGGGAATCACCAGCTTCCCGATGTCGTGCAGCAACGCTCCGACGGCAATATCTCGCACCGTCCTCGCGTCGAATCCAGCTCGAATCGCGAGTCGCAGGGCGAGTGCCGAGGTGCGGACAACGTGCTCACTGGTGATCTGGTCTTTGTGTTCGAGTGCGGTGACGAAGGCGCGGATCTCGGGACTCAGACCAAGCTCGAGCGCGGCCAGCGGATCGGAGGACACGATGGGAGCGAGAACGTCGGCCACTCCACGTCCCGAGCGGTAACCGAGCGCGATCGCGGTGCACGCGCCCAGGACACCGAAACTGTCGAGCGCGAGCACTGCCCACGCGGCCGCGGTCCCTGGTTGGGCCCACAGGGCTCCGATGGCAGATGACGTCAGGGCGATGACCGCGATCGCGGCAACCTGTGGTGATCGGCTTCGGCTCACCTGGTATAGGAACCACTGGCGTCGGGCGAGCAGAAGGGCACCGACGACGGCCAGCCTCGTCACGGCGAAACGAACAGGGTTCGACGGTGCGGCATCGACCCGAACCAATGCGACCGCAGAAGTCGACGAGAAGATCAGCGTGCCCACGACCCAGGGCGTGGCTTCTCGGGCGATCGCCCTTGCCCACGGCCGATCGGGCGCCAACAGTGGCGCTGCGGCCAACGCGCCGAGGGGCAGCGCGAGGAGGCCGGCCCACCCCGCAGGGGCCTCGCCACCGCCGAAGCGGGTGACACTCAGTCCCAAGGCGGTCGTGAGGGCCGAGATCGTCACCAGCGAGCCGCCCAGAATCGTCACCTCGGCCAATCGACGACGCCAGCCGGCAGCCACGACAACGGCCGCAAGGAGTAGACAGGCGATGCCGATGACCGTCACGGCGCTGAACCACAGACTTGCTTCCACGTCAGAGCTATCGGCGCGATGGCGAACCACCTGAACAAAAGCTGGACGCACCCCGACCCCCGGTAACCTCCGCGAACTCCCACACGACTGGTGCCCGCAATGGCGGCTGAAGAGACCGACGGCAAATCGAACGACAGCTACTCGCACGACGGTCATGCAGGAGGAGACGGCGGCATCAAGGACTTCCATCTCGACGCCATCGCCGATGCCGACCCGTATCCCTACTGGTACGAGGATCACAACAAGCCGGACAGCAACCCGACACTCGTTCGTACCGAGACCTGCGACCTTTGTGTCGTCGGCGGTGGCTACACCGGCTTGTGGACGGCCATCATCGCCAAGGAGCGCGACCCGTCACGGGACATCGTCCTGATCGACGCTCACGAGATCGGCTCGGCCGCCAGTGGCCGCAACGGCGGGTTCATGGAGTCGAGCCTGACCCACGGTGTCGCCAACGGCCAGCAGCACTTCCCCGACGAACTGGCCCAGCTCGAAGAGCTCGGCCTCCGGAACCTCAACGACATCGAGTCTGCGATCCGTCGCTACAACATCGACTGCGACCACGAACGAACCGGGGTCATCGACGTTGCCACCACCTTCCACTCTCCTTCGTACCTGTCGGAGCTGAAGGAGGATTTCCAAGAGCTGCGCTCGTTGGGGCAGCGGGTCGAGTGGCTCGACGCCGAAGGCATGCGGGCCCAGGGTCACTCGCCGACCTACACGGGCGGATTGTGGCGGAAGGATCGGGCCGCAATCGTCGACCCCGCTCGCCTGGTGTGGGGGCTCAAAGCCGCGGCCCAGTCGCTCGGGGTACGCATCTACGAGGACACCAAGGCCACCTCGCTCGAACGAGACGGCGTTGGCGTCCTCATCAACACTCCGCTGGGACGGGTTCGGGCAGGGAAGGTGGCGTTGGCCACCAACGCCTTCAAACCGCTGCTCAACCGCATCGGCCACTACATGGCCCCGGTGTACGACTACTGCCTCGTCACCGAACCGTTGAGCCAGGCTCAGCTCGACGACCTGGGTTGGAAGAACCGGCAGGGCCTCAGCGACATCGCCAACCAGTTCCACTACTACCGCCTCACCGAGGACAACCGGATCCTCTGGGGTGGGTGCGACGCCATCTATTTCTGGCGGGGCAAGGTCAACGCCGAGCTCGAGAGCCGGCCCGAGATGTGGGCCAAGCTGAGCAAGCATTTCTTCGACACCTTCCCTCAGCTCGAAGGGGTGAAGTTCACCCATACGTGGGGTGGAGCCATCGATACCTGCAGCCGATTCTGCGTGTTCTGGGGTCAGGCCTGGCAGGGACGGGTCGCCTATGCCGTCGGGTATACCGGCCTGGGAACGGCGTCGTCCCGCTTCGGGGGCGAGGTCATGCTCGATCTGCTCGACGGCAAACGGTCGCTCGCGGTGCAGACCAAGTTCGTCCAGGAGAAGCCGTTGCCGTTCCCCCCGGAGCCGTTTCGATTCCTCGGGATTCAGGCCACTCGCTGGTCGCTCGACCGGGAGGACAGGACCGGTCGGAGGAACCTGTGGCTGAAGGGTCTCGACAAGTTCGGTCTGGGCTTCGACTCCTGATGAACGGTCAGCTCTTTCGGTCGTTCCAGGGCGGCTACCCGCGTTGGGTTGCCTTGTTCTCTGCGGTCTTCGTGATGTTTGTCTCGTGCGGCGGCGGCCTCGCAGCCGCCGACTCGATGGGCGAGCCAGCACTCGCCGTCGTCCCGGCGGTATTTGGTGTTGTTGTGGCGCGTCGATTCGTTTGGACGTTTCTCTGCGCCCGCGTGGATTTGGATGCCGAGTGGGTGACAATCGTCAACTTCAAATCAACGACCCGCGTTCGAGTCGATGGGGCTGGAGTATTCGTGTCGCCGTATGGCGCGTTGCTTCCACGGTCCAGCCCCAATCTCGGCCGTGCAGGCTTCGTCGATCAGGAGGGCTGCGTTCATCTTTCTTCCGGGGTCGGTGTAGGCCACCTCGCCTGGCGCCGGCGCTCGGCGGGCTGGGACCTGCTGGCCGCCGCCGTCGCAGCTGGGGCAGTTGAGGTCGAGCCGCCGTACTGGATTCCATTCGTTGGATGGCGTACAGCAGAGTAGTGATCGACGCTGATCGGCCTGGTTCTGGAGGTTCCCGGGACCTCAACTGGGTCGGGGTCGGCCGACGCGATCAGTACTCACCATGCTCTGGCCCCGAGACGGTAGGGTCGGGCGGTGATCGATTTCGGACTGACACCCCAACAGCAGGAGCTCAAGGAACGAACCGCTACCTTCGTGCGCGACATCGTCATCCCCTACGAGACGGACACCCGCAAGAGCAGTCACGGTCCGAGCGACGCGCTGCGTGACGACCTGGTCAACGAGGCCAAGAAGGCGGGTTTGCTCTCGCCTCACATCGGGACCGAGCACGGGGGCATGGGGCTCGACCACCGCACCAAGGCCATCGTCTTCGAGGAGGCGGGCTATTCGCCCCTCGGTCCCATCGCCCTGAACATCGCGGCGCCCGACGAAGGCAACGGCCACCTCATCGAACAGGTGGCCAGCGAGGACCAGAAGGAGCAGTTCCTGAGGCGGATGGCGTCGGGCGAGGCCCGCTCGATCTTCACCATGACCGAGCCCGACGGCGGCGCCGGCTCCGACCCGTCGATGATGAAGACCATCGCCCAGGAGGACGGTGACCACTACGTGATCAACGGCCGAAAGTGGCTGATCACGTCGGCCGACGGCGCCAAGATCGCCATCGTCATGGCCCGCACCCTCGACGCGAACGGAGTCGACGTGGGTGCGTCGATGTTCCTCACCGAGACCGACGCTCCGGGTTTCGACCAGGTCGAGGCGCTCGACGCCATGGACTCCAACGCCGTGGGCGGCCACTCAGTCATCGAGTACCACGACCTCCGGGTCCACAAGACCCAGGTGCTGGGCGAGATCGGTCGAGGGTTCCGCTACGCCCAGGTCCGCCTCGGACCGGCCCGCCTCACCCACTGCATGCGGTGGCTCGGCGCCGCTCGTCGTTGCCACGACATTGCGGTTGACTACGCGAAGACGCGGCAGGCTTTCGGCAAGACGCTCGGCGAGCACGAAGGTGTCGGGTTCCAACTGGCCGACAACCTGGTCGAGATGCATGCCTGCCGTTTGATGATCTGGCAGTGCGCCTGGGTGCTCGACCAGGGCGACCAGGCCCGGACCGAGTCCTCGGTGGCCAAGCTCTACTGCTCCGAGGCCCTCAGCCGCGTTGTGGATCGGTCGTTGCAGACCCTGGGTGGCACCGGCATCACCTCGCGGACGGTGGTCCGCCAGACGTACGAGGACATCCGAGCCTTCCGCATCTACGACGGACCGAGCGAAGTGCATCGCTGGTCGATCGCCCGCCAACTGTTGAAGTAGGCCGATCAGCCGGAGCCTCGACGCTAGGCCTTGGTCTTGGAGTAGTCGGCCAGCCGCTCGACCACGTCGGCCGATGCCCGGTCGGGATGGCCGCAATCGAAGGGCGGCTGCGGGTCGTATTCGATGGCGAGCTGCATGGCCTCTGCGGCGGTGCGATCGACCAACAACTCAGACAACCGCAGCGCCATGTCGATTCCGGCGGACACGCCTGCAGCGGTGATGATTCGGTGGTCGAGGTGCTCGACGACCCGCTGGGTGGTCGGTTTGGCCCCGAGCGAACCGAGTAGGTGAAGCACCGACCAGTGGGTTGTGGCCTCGAGGTCGGTCAGCAAGCCGGCCGCAGCCAACACCAGAGAACCGGTACAGACCGAGGTCGTGAACCGCGTTGTCGGGTTGACGGCGCGGAGCCAGTCGAGGACGACGGCGTCGTCGAGAAGCGCTCGGGTGCCGATGCCGCCGGGGACGATGACGACGTCGGGCTGTAGCACCTCGTCGAAGTTTGCGTCGGCGGTCAGGCCGAGGAACCCGTTCTCGGTACGAACTTCGCCGCGTTGGTGCCCGACGAAGGTGACGGTTGCGTCCGGCAGTCGCTGGAGGGTCTCGTACGGCCCGATCAGGTCGAGTGCGGTGAGGCGGGGAAAGAGGATGGCGGCAATTTGCATGATGATCTCCTGGGCTTGGTTGCGGTCAGAGCGAGAAGCGGGAGCGGTAGTCGCTGGGGGCGACGCCGGCACAGCGCAGGAACGTGCGGCGCAGGGCCTCGGCATTGGTGAACCCGCATTGGCGGGCCACTTGCTCGACCCCGGCGGGGGTCGTTTCGAGGAGGAGCTTGGCGGCCTCGACCCGCACCCGTTCGACGTACTTGGCCGGCGTCACCCCGACCGAGTCCAGGAACAGGCGAGAGAGGTGCCGTTCGCTGACGCCGACCGCCTCGGCCAGCCGCGCGACCGACCACGATCGTTCGGGCTCGGCCCGAATCAGCTCGATCGCGCGTTGGGCTGGGCCCGCTGCGTGTGGGGTGCTCCAGATGCCGGTGGCGAACTGGCTCTGCCCACCGGGACGACGAAGGAAGACCACAAGCCAACGAGCCACCAATTGAGCGACCTCGGCTCCGTGGTCGGCCTCCACCAGCGCGAGGGCAAGATCGATGCCTGCGGTGACACCGGCCGAGGTCCAGACGGTGCCGTCCTTCACGTAGACCGCATCGGGCTCGACCTGCACCGCGGGGTACTCGCGTTTCAGTTGCTCGACTCGCGTCCAGTGGGTCGTTGCTCGCCGGCCATCGAGCAGGCCCGCCTGAGCAAGGATGAACGCACCCGAGCACACCGACGCGACCCGTTCGATCTTGGGCTCGTGACGGCGGAGCCACCGATGAAGTCCGGCATCGTGCCGGGCATCCAGCACGCCCCAGCCGCCCGCAACGAGAAAGGTGTGGGGCGCTGTGCCGGCGAGGGGCTCGGCCGACAGCATCAGGCCGGACTCGGATCGGATGGGTCCTGGCCCAGTTGCGCGAAGGGTGACCACGTAGCGCAGACCGGTTCTTCCGAGCGACTCGAGGGCCTCGTTCGCGCCGGCGAAGACCTCGAAGGGGCCCACCGCGTCGAGCGATTGCACCCCGGGGAAGATCAAGATGTCCACGGCACGAGATCCCATACCCGCCATGCTGAGGGGCGGAGGACTTGGCGTCAATGACAGGGTGCCCTCGATTTCAGCCAGCCCGATGCCGACGGACTTGGGAACAGGTCTCCTGGATGCAAGACTCCCCGAATGTCCTTCTCCGTATCGGCGTTCCCCGAACCATCGGCAGCAGCGGTGGCAGCGTTGGCGCCAACCGGCGTGCTGCGGGCAGCCATCAACCTCAGCAACTTCCTCCTGGTCACGGGGAAGGGAGCAGACGGAAACCCCGAGGGTGTGTCGCCCGACATGGCCAAGACGCTGGCCGCCCGTCTCGGGGTGGGCATCGAGCTGCTCCGCTACAAGACACCGGGAGAGATCGCCGACGACGGTGGGTCGGGCAAATGGGACATCGGCAACATCGGCGCCGAGCCGCAACGAGCCCAGGAGATTGCCTTCACTGCGGCCTACTGCGAGATCGAGGCGACCTACCTGGTGCCCGCCGGTTCCGACATCACTTCGGTCGATCAGGTCGATCAGCCCGGGCGCCGTATCGCCAGCGCGGCCCGAGCCGCCTACGACCTCTGGCTCGAGAACAATCTCCAGCACGCGCAACTCGTTCACGGCTCCGGGCTCGATGGATCCTTCGGCGTGTTCGTCGACCAGCAGTGCGACGCCCTCGCCGGTCTGCGACCGAGATTGACGACCGACGCCGAACAACTCCCGGGTTCTCGGGTGCTCGACGGACGTTTCACCGCAGTCCAGCAGGCGATGGGCACGCCCCGCGGTCGTGACGATGCCGGGTTCGAGTACCTCACGACGTTCGTCGAGACGGCCAAGGCTCAAGGCTTCGTCGCCGAGCTGATTGCCAAGCACAATGTCGTCGGACTGTCGGTCGCCGGGCCGGCCTAGCGAGAGGGACAGGACAAGGACGCGACCGATCAACCTGGCAGCGACCCGTTCGGCAGTCAGCCCCAGCCTCCCCAGCAGCCCGCATATCCCGGGCAGCAACCGCCCCTTGTTCCGCCGGGCGGAGCTCCGCC
>JAQCHM010000438.1 GCA_027730885.1 Actinomycetota bacterium
CGCCGCCAGAGCTCTGAGCCGCTCGCTCCCCGCCGAAATACCGACGCGAGTCGGACGAGAAAATGCGACGATCTGAACATGATCACGCCCATCGTCCCGAATCGCCTTCGGTCGGGAGACAAGGTTCGGGTCGTCGCACCTGCTCGCTCACTCGAACTCATCAGCAAGGAACTTCGAGCGGTCGCGACTGCACGATTTGAGCGGCTCGGTCTCGAGTTGAGCTTCGGGGAGCACGTCGAGACCTGCGATGCGTTCGACTCGTCACCGATCGAGGAGCGCGTCGCCGATCTGCACGCCGCGTTCGCCGATCCTGGCGTCGGTGCTGTGATGACGGTGATCGGGGGCTACAACTCGAATCAACTGCTGCCGCACCTCGACTGGGACCTGATCGCCACCAGCCCCAATATCCTGTGCGGCTAGTCGGACATCACCGCCTTGACCTGCGGCATCTTGGCGAAGATCGGCCTCGTCACCTTTTCCGGTCCGCACTACTCGACGTTCGGCATGGAGGAGCATTTCGACCAGACGGCTCGATGGTTCCAACAGACCCTGATGAGCGCGGAACCAATCCGAGTGGAGGCAGCGGCAACGTGGAGCGACGACCCCTGGTATCTCGACCAGCACGACCGACGGATCGAGGTCAACGACGGTTTCTGGGTGATGGGTGAAGGCGTAGCCGATGGTCACCTGGTTGGAGGAAATCTCTGCACCCTCAACCTTCTCCAGGGCACCGAGTGTCTGCCGGATCTCCGCGGCGCGATTCTCTTCATCGTGGACGACCTCGAGTCGATGCCGCACACGTTCGATCGGGACCTCACGTCCCTCTCGCAGCAACCGGGTTTCGCTGACCTGCGAGGTCTTTTGATCGGCCGCTTTCAACGGATCGTCGGGATGACCCGGGAAACGTTGCAGGCGATCATCCGAGCCAACCGACTCCTCGACGGGCTACCGATCCTGGCCAACGTCGACTTCGGACACGCCGATCCCATCCTGACGATTCCCGTCGGTGGGCGGGCACGGCTGACCACCGCCGCCGGATCAACTGAGTTACAGCTTTCGTGGTGACAACTGGGCGACGAGTCCCCGAGAAGCTCAAGCCCGATGGGAGAGGTTCGCCTTCACCCGGGGCACGACCTCGGTGGCGAAGCGTTCGATCGATGCATTCATGACCGACGGGGCGAGTCCGGGCGGGCCGCCCCAGGTCACGAGGTCGGTGATGCCGTGGTCGCCCATCAGGACGGTGAGCTCGGCTACGCAGTGTTCGACGTCCCCGACCGTCCACGCCAGTGGGTTGAGCGGCTGAGCGTCGAGGGGCTTGTCGTCCTTCGACCGGCGTTCGAGGGCCTGCCTGTGGTCGTCGCTGCCTTTGATCAAATCGACGTACACCCGCCGGCGGAAAGCCTCGGCTTCCGCGACCGGTGGCCACTCCCGCTCCTCGTCGTCGGTGACGAAGACGCCCCTGATCAAACCGACGCGCTTGGTCCCCGGATTCCGGCCGGCTGCAAGCCCTCCCTCCCGCCACGGATCGAGCACTGCTGCCGGTGGTCCCTGGGGTAACAGGTTCGTGTCGTAGCGGACTGCACGTTCTGCACTGGCGCGGCTGGTGGCGGCCAACCACAGCGGCGGCCCTCCTTCTTGCACCGGGCGGGGGGTGATGCGGATGTCGTCGAAGTCGTAGCGCTTGCCGTGGTAGCTGAACACCTCGTGCTGCCACGCCAGACGCAGTACCTCGATCGCCTCCTCGGTCAGCGAAACCCGCCGATTCCGTGGAATGCCGAACCCAGCGAACTCGTGCGCGGCGTAGCCCATACCGGCACCCAGCTCGATGCGGCCGTTCGAGATGTTGTCGAGGATGGCCAGGTCCTCGGCCAGCCGCAGCGGGTGACGAAACGGCAGGAGACAGATGTCGGTCGAGAACCGCATCGTCGTGGTGCGGGCGGCGGCTGCGCCGGCGACGGGCACGAAGTTGGGGAGGTAGCCATCCGCGATGAAATGGTGCTCGGTGAACCAACACAGGTCGAGGCCCCAACCCTCGGCCAGCTCGATCTGCTCGAATGTCTCGGCGTACACCTGCGGCATCGGGATGTCGCACCCTGGAGGGCAGCGGAAGTCGTGGGCCAATCCGAAGCGCAACGCGGGCCGCTGCTCGATGGCCGAAGGGAATTCACTCATGGCCCGAGACTACGACCGGCTCGGGCAGTCGGGCGAGACGGAACGGCGAGGGAGGAATCCCGCTCCGAGGGAACGATCTCGGCGGGCCTTGCGTTGGAGCCGTTGATTCATGATGCGTTCATCACTCACTCTCGGCTCTTACCGGGGAATCCAGGTCGGTCTGCATTGGTCGATCGGTGTCGTCGGATTCCTCGTCGTCTCGACCCTCAGCGGGTCCGTGCTCCCTTCAGCAGCGCCTGGTTACTCCGGTGCGGACTACCTGCTCGGAGCGATCGTGATCGGGACGCTCTTCTTCGCCTCGATCGTCGCCCACGAGTTCGGCCATTCGATCGTCGCCCAACGCAACGATGTTCAGGTCAGCCACATCACGCTCTTCGCGCTGGGTGGTGTCGCAGCGTTGGAGAGCGAACCCCGAACACCCGGTGCAGCGGCTCGTATCGCGCTGGCAGGGCCGGGCGTGAGCCTGCTGCTCGCGGCGTCGATCGTGGGTGTCTCGGTCGGGGTGAGTGCATTGGGTGCTTCGGTGCTGCTCGTCGGTGGCCTGCTTTGGCTGGGTGCGATCAACGGCGCGCTAGCGGTGTTCAACATGCTGCCGGCGCTTCCGCTCGACGGAGGCCGGGCCTTGCAGGCGCTGCTGTGGAAGCGCAAGGGCGACCCCCTGAGGGCAACGATCTCGGCGGCGCGCCTGGGGGGCTGGCTCGGTTGGGGTCTCGTCGCCTTCGGTCTCTGGCAGTTCTCCCAAGGCGGTCAAGGCCTGTTCACCGCTGTCATCGGCTGG
>JAQCHM010000439.1 GCA_027730885.1 Actinomycetota bacterium
CGATCGAAGGCGCCGTGACGGTGTTCTCCGACTCGACTTACGTCGTGAGGTGTTTCAACGACCGTTGGTATGAGGGATGGCTGAAGCGAGGGTGGAAGGGGTCGGCCAACAAGCCGGTCGCCAACCGAGACCTGTGGGAACCGTTGATCGATCTCTATCTCGAACGTCGACAAGAGATCACGTTCGTCTGGATCAAAGGCCATGCAGGAAATCGGATGAACGAGATCGCGGACCAGCTGGCCGTGGCCGCAGCTGCTCAGATTCGGACCGGTGGGCCTGCCCCCAGCCCGACGACGGTGCCGTGGCCGATACCGCACACCGTGTGGGTCACCGGGGCGGCCACACTCGACGACGAGCAGCGTGCGCTGCTCGAGCGTTCGATCCTCGGGCTCGATCCCGGAACTGACGTCGTCCTCACCGGTCTGCGTCGCGGCGCGGAACTTCTTGCCGCGGAGTTGGCCGTTCAGGCGGGTGTGGCCATCGCGGTAGTGCTTCCGTTCGCCGCACCTGCCTCGTCGTGGCCCGAGGACGATCGAACGCGATTCGACGCCGCACTGGGGGCCGCGGAGTGGGTCGTGACCCTCGACGGCGACCCGACGAAACCGTCGACGGCGATCACCGCCCGCAACGACTGGGCGGCCGCGGCCGCGGTCGGTGCCGTCGTCCTCGGCGACCCGGCCCTTGCCTCCTGGCTCGACGACCGAGGCGTGGGCACTGTCAGTCTTTGATCCTGATCAGAAGCTCAGTCGTTGCGTCCGATCAGTGACTGACGGCGAGGAGTCGGAGCGCTGCGTAGGCGCTGTTCATCTCGCGACGGATCTGCTCGGCGAGATGAGCCTGCGCCTCGTCGGTGGACGGTTCGGCGCGATGGCCGTCGATGAGTTCGCGGTGAGCGGCGCGAATGTCTTCCCATGTGGCGCCGGGAAACAGACCGAGGATCTCGAGGAGCGCCGTCGCCTCGGGGGCCGTGGGACCGTCGACATTCGACCCGGCAGTCGGCTGGGGTTCGCTCGGCTGGACCGGGCCCGGCTCGCTGAACCCGCCGGCCATATAGGGCTCCCAGGCTTCGGCGATGTTCAACCGGAAATCGCCCTCGTCGCCCGGTGCCCATCCGGTGAACGCGGGAGGCGACGGTTCGGGGATCGTCGGTTCACAGGTCGGCTCTTGCCAGAACGTTTGATCCATGAGCGGCTCTTCGGAACCCTGCTCGTCGTACCCGGCCACATCCCAGTCGGCGGGCGGTGGCGCGTCTTCCCATTGGAACGCCGCACCCTGCGGTGCCGCAGCCAGGTATTGGGCGAAGTCGAGCGGTTCGTGGGGCGGGGGCTCGGGTTCGGCGAAGGCGACCGGGCCTGGTTGGGAGATCTCGGAGCTCAGGTCGAAAGCCGCTTTGGGTTCACTGATCCTCCGGTCGTTCTCGACTTCGGGGAGGTGCCACGCGCCAAGCCCGTCGGGCGAGGCCGGCGGAGCAGGGCTCGCGGCACCTACGTCCAGGGCCTCGTGCTCAGGAGGCGGGCTGACCGGCAGACCCAGCAACGCGAGTTCGGCCGGGTCGACGTCTTCCTGCGGGTCGAGGAGCCAATCGTCGGATCCGGCGTGTTCGGACTTGTTCTTACGAAGATTGGCGAAGAGGCCCATACCGTTCGTATCGGCACGCTCGCCCCGCCCCCCGTGGGCCGTTCGGCCCATTGTGCACACTGGTCTGAGCGCCCTCCGCACCGGCTACCGATGATCGGGCTCCCCGGTGACGACGGAGTCGAGGCGTTGCAGCGTCTTGGCCATGTTGACCTCGTGAGCGCTCGGATAACCGACGAGTTCATATAAGCGCGGAACCACCGAGGAGCCCCAGTCGAAGCTTTCGGTGACGAGCGTGTCGTTGTCGCCGGGCCCGGTCGGTTCGAGCACGTAGCGCCAGATGTGTCGGCCGAAGTGACGCCACGCGATCCGACGGTTCTCCTCGAATTCGACGACGACGTTGGTGATTCGGTAGGGGAGACCGAACATCTTCATGTCCATGCCGAACGTGGCATGCAACGAGAGGCGCCGGGGACCGGCCATGCGTTGGTTCTGCACCGTGCCGGACCCATCGATCTCGGCGTGGCGGGCGGGGTCGGCCAGGAGATCGAAGATGGCAGACGCCGGGGCGTGGATCAAGCGGCTGGCCGAGACCAAACGGGAAGGCGGATCGGTTGGGGGCGCGGCGGAGGACATCGGACGTCTTCTTTCTGCAACGGGCTCTGACGATGGTGTTAGACGATTGCGCTGAACGCTTCGCCGATCGTCTCGTGGGTGAATTCGAATCCGCTTGCTGTGAGCTTGGCGGGAAGGACTCGGGCGCTGTCGAACAGCAACGCGTTGGCCATCTCGCCGCCCAGCAGCAGGCGAGGCCCGAACGCCGGCACGGGCAGGAACGACGGGCGGCGCAGCGCCTTAGCGAGGGCAATGGCTTGTTCTTTGTTGGTGACGGGGTTGGGTGCGGTGAGGTTGACGGCTCCGCTGAGCTCAGCCGAGAGCAGATGGATCACGGCACGGACTTCGTCGTCGAGGCTGATCCAGCTGACGTACTGGCGGCCGTTTCCCATGGGCCCTCCGAGCCCGAGCTTGAACAGCGGCAGCAGTTTGGGCAGTGCGCCCCCCTGCGTGCTGTAGACCACGCCGGTACGCATCGTCACGGTGCGGATGCCGGCGGCAGCCGCCGGCGAGGCCGCGGCTTCCCACTTGGTCACGAGATCGGGCAGGAAGCCCTCGCCGGCGGGGGAGTCCTCGGTGAGGACCTGATCGCCCTGATCGCCGTAGAACCCGATGGCCGACGCGCTGAGGAGCATCGCCGGTGGACGGTCGAGCGAGGCCAAGGCGTTGGCCAGCAGCGTCGTGGACTGCACTCTGCTGTCCACCAGTTCCTTCTTGTAGGCCGAGTTCCACCGCCGGTCGCCGATGCCGG
>JAQCHM010000440.1 GCA_027730885.1 Actinomycetota bacterium
CGTTGGCCAGTTCGGCGGTCCAGAAGTCCAGCCCGGCTTTGTCGGGCCGGCGATTGAAGTACGCCAGATAGAGCCGAGATATGGCCCGTCGGGGCGAAAACTCCGGCGAACGCATGAAGGACAAGATGACCGAGTCGACGTTGGTTCCATCGGCCCGGGTCACTCCCTCCCGGTGGGCGAGACCTGCTCCGTCAGGACCACGACCGAGGAAGTCCCAGTACTGCTGGGTGACGAACGCAACCTCTGAGTTGTAGGGCGCGAAGGCCCGGACCTCGACGGCCGCGCCCGTGGCGACGGGCCCAGGACCGACCGCGTTGGTCGCTCCGACAGACGGTTGATGGCTCCCCGGCGCGACAGCCGAGAACGTGGCCGACGTCTGGCCCGCTCCCGGCCGAAGCGCGAGGCCGCCCAGTGTGACCACGAAGCCGGTGAGGGGCGAACCGCCGGTGTTGGCAGGGGCAACCCAGCTGACGACCACCGAACGGGCGAACGGCGCTGTGGCGGCCGCGACGACGCCCGCGGGTGCCCCCGGAATGACCGGGATGACCACGGGTGGGCCTGGATCGGGCGCCGATGTCGTCGCCGTCGCCGTCCCCGCACCACCCGGGCCGTTGTTACTCGTCGCCACCACCGACACGGTGTACTGGGTCGACGCCGACAACCCCGAGAACACGTGATTCAGATCGCCCGCAGCCGTCGTCGCAGCCTGCCCACCAGGCGACAACGACACCTGATACCCGGTGATCGTCGAACCATTCGCCGCAGGAGCCGACCACGACACCGAAACCGACGAAGACGACGACCCGACCGCCGACACCACCGGCGCATCCGGCACCAAGGCGAGGAGAATCGGCGCCGACACACCTGGGGAACTGGACTCCTCCTCGAGGTCCCGCGCGACGACCGAGGCCTCGTAGGTCGTGCCTTGGACAAGGTTTTCGAAGGTCGCAATCGAATCGACAACCGTCGCCGTGACACCTCCGGGCGTGAGGGTGACGACGTAGTCGACGACCGGGTCGCCGCCGGCCGGCGCATCCCAGTCGAACGTCAGCGACTGTGGGCCGACGACCGTTCCGATGACGGAGGTGGGTGCATCGGGAGGGACGGCCAGGGCAGCCGCTGGAAGCAGGTTTGCCAAGAGGGCCGCGACAAGCGCAGCGAGAAGAATTCGCGGTCCGCTCAACCTACTGACCAGACCCAGCCTACTCCGGCGCCACTCGAACCGCGTACTCGGCCGAGGAGAAGAAGTTGCTGATGAGCACCCCGAGCGATCCGGGATCGGCGCCGACCCGCTGGGTCCAGAACGCGAGGCCTTCAGCGGCGGGCTCCCGGTTCAGCATGCCGCGATAGGTGACCACTACATCGACCCAGGCTCGCGTGGCGGCCACGTACTCGGGCGACTCGGAGAATCGGGTCATGACCTGGCCTCGTGTCATGCCCTGAGCCATCTGACCCGTCCAGAACGCGTACCCGCCGGCGTCAGGGCTCCGGTCCAGCACATTCAGGTAGACCAACGCAACGAACTCGGCGTCGGTCTTGGACCCGTACGTCGCCTCGAATTCGGGAGAGACGACGAACGATTGGGACACGTGATCGAGTGTGGACTGCCCCGACGCCAGCCGGTGGGTCCAGAAATCGAAGCCCCCGATGTCAGGGTGTCGGCCGAAGTAGGCCGAGTAGAGGCGAGCGACCCCGCGACGAGGCGAGAACTCCGCCGACCGCATGAACCCCTCGATCACGGCACTGACGTTGGAGCGATCGTCGTTGGTGACGCCTCGCCAGTACGCCAACCCTCCGGCTTCCGCGGGTCGGCCGAGGAAATCGAGGTACTGCTGACTCACGAAGGCTGACTCGTCGAGGAACGGGGCGAAGGTCAGCACGACCGGAACAGCGAGGCGTCCGGTGGCGATCAGCGCCGCGGCGACCCGCCCGCTGACGAGCGCAGCGCCGGACGCGTTCAGGTGGATCTGATCGGAGAACAAGTGGCCGGCGTTGATGTTGCTGTTGAGGTCGACGATCGACACAGGCGAGGATCCGCCGGCGACGAGACCACCGATGGCGGTGTTGAGTTCGGCAGTCTGTGCCTGCTTGCCCGGATACGGCGGGATCTGTCCGATCACGACGTGGACCGTCGGGTTCTCCGCCCGCAGCGCGGCGACAATGCTCATCAGGTTGGCGATTGCGGTTGCGGTCGGGACGTCCTCCTGGACATCGTTCGTTCCCGCGAGGACGAAGGCAACCTGCGGCACTTCCGGGGTGGCTGCGAGGTTGGCGCCGATCCTGGCCGCGATGTCGGCCGTAGTCTCACCTGCGACCCCCTCGTGCTCGTCGTCGGACGGGTAGCAGCCACCGGTCTTGGTGCCGGAGGCATTGACGAGGAATCCCGAGCCCGCCAGTCCGGCGAGCGTGTCGTCCCGATAGGAGTTGAAGTTGGTCGAGCAGAGCGCGGTGAGCGAGTCGCCGATGAAGATCACGGGGGTCGGAGCGGTCGCGGAGGCCGGCGTCGGCACGGCCGCAACGGTTCCGACAGCAGCGACGAGCGCGACGACCGTTCGCACCCACGGGACCCGAGTCCCGACCGACCCGCCCCCTGCGCGACCTGCCTTTGCGCCACCTGCTCTTGCACGACCCGCCTCCGAACGACCATTTCTGAACGCTGCTCCTCGGCTCGGCACTGCCGACTGCCTGCACGATGCAACCGCCGACTAGATGTTTACCGCGAGGTTCTCCGGCTCGATACGGGAAATCCTGCCCGTCTCCGTGCAAGGATGGTTCGCCCGAGGCACCAGCGTCGGGCAATGGGAATCGCCGGACATGAAGGTGAGTGGACCGTGGAGCGCAGCCAACCCGTGAGCGTGATGAGTGGGCGAGGACGCGTCGCTCGGCGCGGACCTCTCACGATCGTTTCGGCCGAAGTCGACGGACG
>JAQCHM010000441.1 GCA_027730885.1 Actinomycetota bacterium
CCCCCCCGCCGCTACGGCATTCATCTCGTCTCGCTGGGCGTCCTGTTCTACGCCACCGGCCCGGTCCTGGCGAAGTCGGCCACCACCTCCGGAGTACTGCTTTCGTTCTGGCGGCTCTGGTTCGGCGTCGCGGTGTTCGCGCTCGCCCTGCTCATCCACCGGCTCTCGGGCCGGACCCTCGGCACCCCTTCGGGACTGGCCTGGTCGGTGGCGGCAGGCGTGTCCTTCTCCCTCAACCAGATGCTGTTCTTCACCGCGGTCCACCGCACGAGTGTCGTCGACGCCACCCTCATGGGCACCCTCGGGCCCATCGTCGTCGCCGCCATCGCCGTACCGTTGTTCGGCGAACGTCCGGGCCGAACATTCCAGTTCTGGTCGGCGGTGGCGATGGCCGGCGCGGCGTTCGTTGCGGTTGGCGGTTCGACCGGACCCTCGGGTGATGCCGTCGGGATGGCGATGGCGGCGGGGAGCACGTTCTTCTTCGCCCTCTTCTTCCTGATCTCCAAGAAGAGTCGCGACGATGTGCCGGTAGTGTCCTTCCTCACCGTGGCCATGACGACCGCCGCCGTAGTGGTCTCGGCCTACGTGTTCGTTTCGGGCGCTCACCCGATGACGGTGTCCGATCACGACCTGTGGCGGGCCTTGTCGGTGGCGGTCATCCCTGGAGCGTTGGGTCACGCCGTCATGACGTGGCCGATGCGCTACGTTCCGGCCAACATTCCGCCGCTGCTCAAATTGGTGCAGCCGGTCATCGCCGGCGGCCTGGCCTGGGCCTTCCTCGGTGATCGAGCGACCCCCGTCCACCTGATCGGCGGAGCGGTGATCATCGGAGCTCAGTTCGCGGCCGTCTACTCCCCCGCCGGCCAAACCCTCGTGGCCGAGGCGCGGGCCTGATCTCGCAGGGCCGAAGGCTCAGTCGAAGAGCTCTCGGCACCGAGCGACGTCGATGTTGCCACCGGAGATCGTCACCCCGACGCGTAACCCGCGAAGGTCAACCGCTCCGCAGAAGAGCGCAGCCAACGCGCTCGCTCCAGACGGCTCGACGACCAGCTTCATCCGCTCGAAGAGGAAGCGCATGGTGTCGATGATCTGATCGTCGGTCACCGTCACGAAGTCCTCGCACAGCGCGTTGGTGATGGGCCAGGTCAACTCGCCTGGCGCGTCGGTCTGCTGTCCGTCGGCGATGGTCCTCGGCACGGGAATCGTGACACGCTGTCCGGCCATCCGCGACCGGCGATGATCGTCGCCGGCTTCGGGCTCGACCCCGAAGATGCGGATGCCGGGAACCAGCGCGGCCGCCGCCGTGGCGCAGCCGGCCAGCAGCCCGCCTCCACCCACGCACACCAGCAGCGCGTCCAGATCGGGAACGTCCTCGACGAGTTCCAACGCTGCAGTCCCCTGGCCGGCCATCACCAACGGGTGGTCGTACGGCGGAATGAACATCCGGCCGGTCTCGTCGGCCACTCGGCGGACCAGCGCTTCTCTGTCCTCGACGTAGCGGTCGTAGCGGACGAGCGAGGCGCCGTAGGCTTCGGTCGCAGCCGCCTTGTTGGCGGGAGCGTCGATGGGCATGACCACCATCGCGGTGGCCCCGCAGAGCCTGGCCGCCAATGCGATTGCCTGTGCGTGATTGCCCGACGACGTGGTGATGACGCCTCGCTCGAGCTCGGCGGCGCTGAGCGATGACACCGCGTTGTAGGCACCGCGGAACTTGAACGCACCCATGCGTTGGAAGTTCTCGGCCTTGAGGAACACCCGCGCGCCGATGCGCCCGTCCAGCGTCCGCGAGGTCAGGACGGGCGTCCGGTGCGCGACACCTTCCAGGCGGGTCGCAGCGGCGCGCACGTCGTCAATCGTGATCATCGGACCAGTGAACTACCGTCTGGCCATGACCACACCGAACACTTCCCACCCATCCGGGCGCCTGGCCGGCAAGACCGCCGTCATCACCGGCGGGAGCAACGGCATCGGCCGAGCCTGCAGCGAACGCTTCGCGGCCGAGGGAGCGAACGTTCTGATCGCCGACCTCCTCATCGAGCCCGGTGAGGCTGCGGTCGAGGCGATCAACGCGTCGGGTGGCACGGCCCGCTTCGTACAGCTCGAGGCTGCAAGCCAGGAAGCCAACGAGGCCATGGCGGCCGCCGCGGTCGAGCACTTCGGAACCATCGACGTCGTCGTCACCGCCGCCGGCGTCAGCCACGGCGAGTACCGGTCGGGCGACCTCGAAGGCGGCATGAAACGGATGCAAAAGGCAGCCGAGGCGGCCGCGGTGAATCCTGCAGCGTCGTTGGTCGACCTTGACATCGACGATTGGCGTCGGGTCCTGGACGTCAACCTCACCGGGACGCTGCTCGCCATCCAGTCGACGGCGTCGGTGATGCTCGACCAGGGCAAGCCCGGCTCGATCGTCACCATAGCCTCGATTGCAGCCAAGGACCCTTTGTGGGGCTCGCCCAGCTATCCCGTGTCCAAGGCAGGCGTGTGGATGCTGACCAAGAACGCAGCCAGGACGCTCGCCCCCCTCGGCATCAGGGTCAACGCCATTGGCCCCGGCTTCATCGAGACCAACATGACCGCGGTGTTGAGTGAGGTCGACGAATACAACAAGATGATCCTCGGCTCGACCCCAATGGGCCGCAAAGGCAAACCATCGGAGATCGCGAGCGTCGCGCTCTTCCTCGCAAGCGACGACGCCAGCTTCGTGACCGGTGAACTCATCCATCCCGATGGCGGTTGGTTTACGGGCTGAGCCCCTTTGCCATCGGTTCGATGGCGGTTGTGTGACAGGGGAACCCCAGCCCATTCCTCGGCGTCAACGGGAGATGCGGAACCACACAAAGAACCTCAAGATGACCAAACTTCTGCTGGCGCTGGCCGCGCTCGCCCTCCTCGCGGGGGCGTGCAGTT
>JAQCHM010000442.1 GCA_027730885.1 Actinomycetota bacterium
TCAGCTGCGTCTTCACCGCGTACGTCGATCGATGAGCCACGGCGGGCATTGGGCCGGGCGTCGGGAGGACCTTCACCTGCTCGTCGGCCGGACAACCTTCATCGACGGACTCGACGTTCCTGAACTCGCCGGTGCGCTGCACGTGCACTTCGTTCGCTCGATCGAACCCCACGCCCGCCTCCGATCGGTCGACACGTCCGACGCGGCAGCAGCGCCTGGCGTCGTAGCAGTCTTCACCGGCCCCCAGATCAACGGCTGGCCCTTTCCGCCTCGCCTGCCGATGATGAACAAGGACCTGTGGAGGCCGCTCATGGCCACCGAGAAGGTGCGCTTCGTCGGCGAGCCCGTTGCGGTCGTGCTGGCCGAGAGCGCGGCAGAAGCAGCCGACGCCGCCGAACTCGTGGTCATCGACTACGAGCCGCTGCCACCGCTCGTCGACCTCCACGCGAGTCGGCGGGGCGATGTACTGCTCCACGAGCACGCCGGCACCAACGTGTCCTTCGAATGGCAGACGCCCGAAGTCCCCGACGAGGTCTGGAGCAGCTGCGATGTCGTCGTCGACTTCGACATCAAGCATCCGCGCCTGGCGCCGAGCCCCATCGAGCCGTTGGCCGGTGCGGTCTCGTGGGGCGACGACGGTCGCTGCACGGTGTGGGTCTGTTCTCAGCGGCCGGCCGGCGCGCGCTACGTCATCCAGAACTCGCTCGGTCTGGCCGACGGAACGGTGCGAGCGATCGCGCCCGACGTCGGGGGCGGGTTCGGGGCCAAGGGCGGGTACGGCTGTTACCCCGAGGACGTCGTTGGGGCCTTCGTGTCCCGCGAGGTCGGCCGACCTGTTCGTTGGGCCGAGACCCGGAGCGAGGCCATGGTGGGCATGGGCCACGGTCGGGCGTCCGTGCATCGGGTGCGCATCGGAGGCAACAACGACGGGACGATCGTCGCCTACGCCGTCGATGCCCTCCAGGACAGCGGCGCCTATCCGGCGATGGGAACCAACGTCACTACCAACCTGCGTAACTCGGGCACCGGTGTCTACGACATTCGCGCCGCGTCTGCCCGAGGCACCTCGGTCGTGACCAACACGACCCCTACGGTCGCTTTCCGGGGAGCGGGACGCCCCGAGGCGTCGACCAGCGTCGAGCGCGCGGTCGATCGGTTCGCGGCGGCAATCGGCATGGATCCCGTCGAGGTCCGGCGGAGGAACCTCGTCGCGGCTGACGCATTCCCGTACACCAACGCGCTGGGCACCACCTACGACAGCGGTAACTACGAAGCCGCACTTGATCACGTGTTGCGGGCCGTCGATTATTCGGCGCTGCGCATCGAGCAAGCCGCACGCCGGGCCGCAGGTGACCCGCTGCTCCTGGGTATCGGGGTGAGCTGCACGGTCGAGATCACCGGTGGGGGAGAGGGCGAGACCTCCCAGGGTTCGCTCGGAACCGATGGCCGCTTCTCGTTCATCGTCGGAACCTCGCCCCACGGCCAGAGCCACGAGCACACGTTCGCCGCCCTGGCCGCGGCCGAGCTCGGGGTCGATCCCGACCGAATCGACATCTTGCACAGCGACACCGACCTGTCACCGTTCGGTGGCGGAACGATCGGTTCGCGATCGGCTCAGCTCGGGGGGTCGGCGGTCTTCGGAGCATCGCTCGAACTGGTCGAACAGGCCCGTCAGATGGCGGCCGACCGCCTGGAGGCCAACGTCGACGACATCGTGCTGGACAAATCGAGGGGCACCTTCCACGTGGTTGGCACTCCGGCTCGTGCGGTCGAATGGGTCGACCTCGGTCCCTTGCAGGCCGATCATGCCTACAAGCCGGAGAAGGGCGCAGGAACGTTCGCGTTCGGCGCCTGCGTCGCCGTCGTCGAGATCGACTCCGAGACCGGTTCGACGTCGGTGTTGCGCCTCGTCACGTGCGACGATGCCGGTGTCATCCTGCAACCGGTCCTGGCCGAGGGCCAGGTCCACGGCGGCCTTGGGCTCGCGGTCAGCGCGGCCTTCTACGAGGAGATGGTCTACAGCGAAGACGGGATTCCCCTTACCGTCACGTTCATGGACTACGGCATCCCGTCGGCGGCCGAGATGCCGAGCTACGAGACGATCGAAATGGAGACCCCCTCGCCGCTCAACCCGATCGGGGTCAAGGGTGTCGGTGAATCGGGCACGGTCGTGGCCACGCCGGCTCTTCAGTCGGCTGTACTCGATGCGCTCGGGCCGCTCGGCGTGGAACACCTCGACCTGCCGTTGACGCCCCATAAGATCTGGCACGCGTTGCAGGGCTGACACCGGCCGGCGTGCCCGACGGCACGTCGAAGCCGGGACCAAGGTCCCTATTTCGGGTAACCGTCCTTCGATCAGGCTCTGACCAGAGCCACCCTCGAAGGAGAGATGCACCCATGACCCTCACCGAACAGCCGGTTTCGACCCAACGCCCCTCCGCACCTCCGCCGGCGGAGTCGTCCCTTCCACCCCGATGGTTCCTGGGCCTCCTGCTTGGGGCCACCGCGCTTGGCGTGGCCGGGTTGGTTTCCGTCGTCGGCCTGGCGATCCTGCTGAAGGATGACGATGGCGGCAGTGCAGCGGCCGCCTCTTCGGCGCTGGCCATCGAGCTATCCGAGTTCAAGATCGGCGGCCAGCTCACCGCTCCCGCCGGCGACGTGACCCTGGCGGTGACCAACGTCGGGTCCATGGCCCACAACCTCGCCGTGCGCGAGCTCGGCGCAGCCACGCCCGACCTGGGTGCCAGCGGAACCTCGGACCTGAGCCTCGGTACCCTCTCGCCGGGCGTGTACGAGATCTACTGCAACATCGCAGGCCATCTCGAGTCGGGCATGGTCAATACGCTCACCATCACAGGTGAAGGCGAGGCCGCCGCGCCGACAGCGAGAGGCC
>JAQCHM010000443.1 GCA_027730885.1 Actinomycetota bacterium
CGTCGAATCGCGGCGGGTCCTCCATCACGGCGAGCGCGAGTGGATCAGCAAAGGCTCGCAGCGCAAGCTCGACGACGGTCCGCGGTGGCGCTTGACCGACGAGCCGAAGGGCAGTCTGAAACTGGAGAACACCTGAACCGTCGAGTTGGAGCGCGGGCAGTCCAGCCACGGCAGTGAGAACCGCGTCGGCCGGGTTCAACATGCCACTACGAACCCGGTCGACTGCGATGTCGCTGACCAGCTCATCGAGTGCTGCAAGCGCAGAGCGCACCTCCAGCGGACCAGAGCCGCGATCGTTGTCGACTCCCCAGTCGGCTGGCCACCGAGCCATTGTTGCCGGTGCGCATCTTCCGCTCGAGCGATGAATGCCAGACATGCGCAGCAAGATCCGGTTCATGTCCGCATTCGTAGATCCAAGACCGGCAGACTTGGGCTGTGGAGGATTTTGAGATCGATGCTCACGACTTGCGGGTCTCTTTGGCTGTTTCGGTCTATGTGGTTTCTCCCGAGGCGGATGACAACGTCGAGCAATGGCGTGCCGAGCTGTTCTGGCGGCCCTCGGAGCTCAAGCCTGAGCAGCAGTTGGCAACTGCGGACTTCCTTGTCGTGCCGGCCGGGTTCGTCGACCCGGCCGAGGCGCTCGACGCGTTGAGTGCCGACGCAGCGGTGTTCGTCGATCTCTTCGACGGTGACGAGTTGGACGAGTCGGTTGACGCCGAGGGGTTCGCTGGGGTGGTGATCGTGGACCGGGTTGAGGTCATCGACGCAATGCGGAGGCGTGGGCTCGGTCCACTACTGGTGTCCAAGGCCCTGCAGCGCATCGGTCGCGGCTGCGCGCTCGCGGCGTGTTCGGATTCGCCGCTGGGCGACGGCGCAGCCGTTTCGGCAGATGTGGAGTCGATTCGGCGGATGGTCCGAGACTTCGGGTTCACCGAGTGGCGTGAGGGCATCTGGACATTCGACCTCACAACGACAGTTCTGAGCACGACGCGGCTGGCCATCCGCAAGGCTCGCCTCGGCGTTGTCGACTGAGCGGCCCGCTCAGCGGGGGTCGCCGGTACGGAACACTTGGGCGCCGAGGTGGTCGGCGGCTGCTTGGTCGGCGGAGCTGCGTCGGCTGGAGTAGTTGGTGAGCATCACTTGGACCGTGTGTCCTTGGCGTCCGCTGACCGCAGAGGGATTGAAGCCGGCGTCCATCAGCTCGGTGCTCGTCCACTTCCTCATGGCGAGGATGTTGGCGTCGAAGTCGGACTTGGTGATGCCGAGGTGCTTGCGGATTCGTCGCATGCGTCGTGTCATCAGCTCGGGCCGCATCGGCACCACGCAGGCGGGGTCGAGGCTGAAGACGAAGCCGTTCTCGGGCACGGCGGTGCCGCAGGTGCTCGCTCGCTCGTCCATTTCGGCCAGGTGTGAGCGAAGGAACGCGATGGTGGCCTGATCAAGTTTGACAAGGCGGGTCTGGTTGGTCTTGGTGGGCTTGTCTTCGAGTACGCCGTCGATCTCGCTGATCGACCGTTCGACGAACAGCTCGCCGCGGGCGAGCCGCAGACGGTCTCGGCGTAGACCCGACAACTCGCCGCGGCGCATTCCGGTGGTGGCGGCGAGAAGCAGGACCGCCGCGAACTCGGGGTCGAAGGCCTGGGCTTCGGCGAGAAGGAAACGGAGCTCGTCGGCTTCGGGCGCGACGGTCTTGCGGGGCACGTGCGTGCTTTTGGGGATCTCGAAGCCCCGCATCGGGTTGGCCCGGACCTTGTCGTGGCGGCGTCCCGATTTGTAGGCACCGCTGAGTGCAGCGCGGGCATTGTTCATCCGGCTGTTTGACTTGCCCCCGGCTCGCATCTGGCCGAACGCTTCGTCGATCTGTGCGGGGGTGAGTCGTTCGGCGAGCACGTGACCGATGCGGGGCCGGAGCCAGACGTCGAACACCTCGTGGTAGCCGAACACGGTGGTGCGTTCGAGGCCACGAACGTCGCGGGCGAACGAGACGTACCAGTCGACGAGTTCCGCCACGCTGATGGCCGATCCGTGCTGTGCGGGGACGCGCTCGCCGGTCTGGACCTCGACGCTCAGCGCGGCGAGCGCTCGCGAGGCTTGCGCCTTGGTTCCCTCGACGACGCGCGTGACGCGACGCCGGTTCCCTCGGTCGTCACGACCGGCGTCGATCGTGAGCTTCCACTTGTTGTCGGCGATCCGGCGGATCGATCCGCTGCCTCGTTCGGACCGCGTGGTGGTGGAGTTTGACCCGGAGCTCCGGTGCGCAGCGAGTGACAGGTGCGAGGCCCGAACGCACAGTGGCGTGTCGGGGCACGCCTTTACGCGACGGTCGTTGGGGATCTCTCCGTGTTCGAGTTCCCACGCAACCTGGATCGCCGTGCGAAGCTTGCCGGCGATGCGGATCTGGCCGGCACCGCGCTCGGTGCGAGTTCCGAGCCACAGATGATGCTCGCCCGACTGATCGACCTTGGCCTCGAACAACGCCCGCACGTCCGCCATGGGACGAGTCTAACAAGCAGTCTAACAGCGGTCTAAGGCACTCGAAGTGCCCAACCAGCCTTGTTAGACTGCATCGTTTCCAGTGCTTCAGGCCATCGAAAGAGAGTCTGACCTGGGGTTTTGTTTGGTGCGCCCCCTGGGACTTGAACCCAGAACCTGCGGATTAAGAGTCCGTTGCTCTGCCAATTGAGCTAGAGGCGCTTGTGGAGATCGGGAGCCTAGCGGACGAGCCGAATCTTGGCTCCCGATCTGGGTATTCGATTGGGGTGACCGAGGGGTTTTGAACCCCCGACCTCCTGGACCACAACCAGGCGCTCTAGCCAACTGAGCTACGGCCACCAAGGCTTCACGACGTTACCCGCTCTGGCCCCAAATCCGAAGCGATTTCTCGGGTGGCCAA
>JAQCHM010000444.1 GCA_027730885.1 Actinomycetota bacterium
TCGATGTCGGGCATGTTGGCTGCGAACCATTCAGGCATCGGCTTCTTGTCGAACAAGCGGAGTGAACGGATGCGCATCTTCGTCATCCACTCAGGCTCGCCCTTCCACCAGGCGATCTGTTCGACGACGCCCCGGTTGATTCCCTTCTCGGGGGTGAAGGTGTGCTCGACGCCCCACCCGAGGCCGTACTTGCTGAGATCAAGATCAAAGGAAGTCATGTTGTCGGGCCTCCTCGGAAATCAAAACCGCATGCAATTGGGGGTACAGCCGCCAGGTTAACCATTGCGCCCTCACCAACAGCGCAGTGCTCGAAACGTACGCTGGCTCGGGCATGCCCATCCGAGATTGCCATCTGCAGTGACGACCACCGCCCTTCGGCGACGATGTAGATGACGGGCCGACTCAGGCCGCGGTGCCGTCGGCAGCAAACTCGGCGACGGGGACGTCGATCTCAATGAAGATGCACTCGCCGGGGCACGCCTCGGCAGCGTGAACGGCGTTGGAGACGTTGCGATTGCTGACCCAGGCCAGACTGCCGGAACCACCGGGGTCGTTGAGCGGCGCACCGTCTTGGACAACGTAGGCGATCCCGTCTTCAAGCTGAACGAAGACGTCAGGGCAGTGGTCGACGCAGAGACCATCGCCGGTACAGAGGTCTTGATCGATCCAAACTCGCATGACGTGACCGAACGGTAGTGCTGCGGCCCTACATTGGCTCGATCGTGAACGTAAACAATTCCAGGAAAACTCGTTACATCGACACTCCCACAGGCGTCCCCGTTGCACCCCGACGGCCCCACGTTTGGGATCGACCCACGGGGCCCGTCGAGGACCCGTTCGCCTGGATGCTCGATGTCGATGACCAAGAGTTTCTCGACTATCTCGCCGCCGAGAACACCTACAGCGACGCCTACTTCGACCAGCACACTGAGACGATCGAGACGCTGTACTCCGAAATCAAGTCGCGAGTACAGGAGTCCGACATGTCGACGCCGGTACGCAACGGCGACTGGTGGTACGTGACCCGAACCGAAGAGGGCCTGAGCTATCCGGTCCACCATCGTGGGCCGACAATCGCCACCGCGACCGAGGTCGTCCTGTTCGACGAGAACATTGAATCTGCTGGTCACGACTACTTCGATCTCGGCGCACTCGACGCATCCCACGACCACAGGTCGTTCGCCTGGTCGATCGACACAGCGGGCGATGAGCGCTACCGGTTGCGGATCCGAACCTTCGCCGACGACGGAACCTTCTTCGACAGCGAGGAACGCATCGACGGGGTATCGAATGCCGGCACCGCGTGGTCGACCGATGGGGCATGGCTCTTCTACGTCCGCCCGGACGACCAAGAACGACCGTTCCAGGTCTGGCGCCACAGCGTCGGCGACCTCACGGCCGATGCCGACAAGTTGATCTTCGAAGAACTCGACGAACGATTCTTCGTCGCGATCGGTGAGACCCGTTCAAACGAATGGATCATCATCCACTCAGCGAGCAAGACGAGTGCCGAGGTTCGCCTCGCTCCGTCAGACCTCTCGACCCCGTTTACCGTCGTCCGGCCGCGTCGTGATGACATCGAGTACCAGGTCGACCACTGGGGCGACCGGTTCGTCATGACGACCAATGACGCCGCTGTCGACTTTCGTGTTCTCACAGCGCCGCTCGACTCCGACTGGACCTCGGCCGACGCGTGGTCCGAGTTGATCGCGCACATCCCCGGCCTGCGGATCAGCGGCGTCGAAGCATTCGCCGGGCACATCGTCGTACACGAATGGGCCGAAGCCCAGCCTCGGCTGCGCATTCTCTTCCGTGACGACGCACTCCCTGAACGGACCGTCGAACTCGGTGTTGCACCGCACGACGTCGACCTCAGCGCAAACCCGGAATGGGACTCGGACACGATCCGGTTCGTCACCACCTCGATGGTCATGCCGCCATCACTGTTCGAGGAATATGTGGCAACCGGCGAACGCGTGCTGCTTCGTCAACTTCCGACTCCCAACGTCGATCTCGAGCGGTACGTCACGCGACGCCTGTGGGCGCCCAGTGGCGGCGACAATCAGGTACTCGTGCCGCTCGACATTGTGCATCACGTCGACACACCGCTCGACGGCACGGCTCCGACTGTCCTCTACGGCTACGGCTCATACGAAGCGTCGATGGCGCCATGGTTTTCCATCGCACGCATCTCGCTCCTCGATCGAGGCATGGTCTTCGCCCTGGCTCATCCTCGTGGTGGCGGCGAGCTCGGCCGTCAGTGGTACCTCGATGGCAAACTACTCAACAAGCAGCACACGTTCGACGACATGATTACATGCAGCGAGCATCTGGTCGAAGCAAAGATCACAGCTCCTGATCGGCTGGCGATCCGGGGCGGCTCAGCCGGTGGCCTGCTGGTTGGGGCGTGCATGACACAGCGGCCGGACCTCTACGCAAGCGTCGTTGCTGAGGTCCCGTTCGTCGACATCGTGTCAACAATGAGCGACCCGACGCTGCCCCTCACCGTGACCGAATGGGAGGAGTGGGGCGACCCCCGCACCGAACCGTTCGCATCGGTCATGGCCGCCTACTCCCCCTACGACAACACTGTTCCGGCCGACTACCCGGCCGTGTTCGCCACCGCCGGGTTGAACGACCCGCGAGTGAGTGTCCACGAGCCCGCCAAGTGGGTGGCACGTCTCCGCGAGGTCGCAACGGGCAACGCCCCGATCGTCTTCCGAATCGAGATGGGTGCGGGCCATGGCGGCCCCACCGGCAGGTACGACGCTTGGCGTGACGAAGCGCGCACGCTCGCCTTCCTGCTCGCCACCATCTAGTTCTTCCTGTCCAGGAGTTGTGGTGACGGTGGTGGTCTATGGTCGGGTTGGTCATGAGCGTAGTTCGAGG
>JAQCHM010000445.1 GCA_027730885.1 Actinomycetota bacterium
CAGCATGGCAGGCCCGCCACTGGCGTGCATGGTCAGGTAGGTGACACCCAGCGCGCCCGCAACGCCCGCCGACTTGCGGACCGTGGTGGGAATGTCGTGGAGCTTGAGGTCGAGGAAGACGTCGTAGCCGAGATCGAGCATGGCGTTGATGGCGTCGGGGCCCGCCGCGGTGAACAACTCCAACCCGACCTTGGCCACCCCGAACCATGGCCGCAGTTGGCGAGCCAAGCGGTTGGCTTCGACCAGGTCATCGACGTCGAGGGCAAGGGCCATCCGATCACGAAGATCGGGTGCGAGCCCCGGGCCGGTCTCGCCCAGACCTGTGGTCGTGCTGTCTGCCGTGCCGGCTTCCGCCATCGAAGTAGTCCTTCTGAGCTGGTTGTTCTGGGCTGGTTCGACTAGATGAGGGCTGCGCCTACGAGCTCAGCAACCCCTGAAACCCCTTGTTTAGCGCACCAAGTCGCCAGTTCGGTGGTTACTCGGGCGCAGGCGCGGGGATCGGCCAGGGTGGCGGTACCGATCTGGACGGCGCTTGCGCCGGCGAGCAGGAACTCCACCACGTCCTCAGCCGATGCCGCGCCGCCGGCACCGATGATCGGCAGGTCGGGGTGGGCGGCGTGCACCGTGTGGACGGCACGTACGGCCAACGGGCGAATTGCGGGACCGGCCACGCCCCCGCCACTTCCGGGTCCGGTCACGCTTCCGAGCCGGGCCCGTCTGGTCACCGGGTCGATGCTCAGACCGAACCAGGTGTTGGCAACGGTGACGGCCTCGGCGCCGCCGAGCCGAGCCGCCTCGGCGATGCCGGGCAATCCGTTACCGACGTTGGGGCTCAGCTTGGCCCACCGTGGACGACCGGCTCCTTGCGTTGCCGCCAGGACTTCGCGCGTCGTGACGGGATGGTGCGCGAACAACTCGTTGCCTGCCTCGGTGTTCGGACACGAGATGTTGACCTCGATGGCCACCACCGCGCTCGACGTTGCCGAGAGCGCCTCGGCCGCGCGTCCGTAGTCGGCAACGGTCCTCCCCCAGATCGAGACGACGACCCGAGCGTTGGCCGCCTCGAGCAGCGGTAGCTCGTGCTCGATCCAGGCCTCGACCCCGTCGCCCTGAAGGCCGACCGAGTTGATCATGCCCGACGGGGTCTGGTGAACCCGAACGGCGGGGTTGCCCGCCCAGGCGAACGGCGCCAGCGACTTCACCACGACGGCGCCCAACGCACCGAGGTCCATGAACGCGCTCAACTCCGCTCCATGGCCGGCGGTGCCCGACGCGGTCATGATCGGAGTCGGGAGCGCCACGGTCCCGACGCTCGTCCGCAGATCCGGCGGCACTGTTCAGTCCTCGGCGACGGGCGAGAGCGTCGGCTTGGCCAGTTCCCTACCGGCTCGGTGGATCTCCTGCAGAGAGCGGACCTGGAAGTCCTGGCGCTCCCAGATGGTGAGACCCCGCGCTGCGGCGAGGGCCGCAGCAACGGTGGTCATGAGCGGAACCCCCGTCTGTGCGGCCGCGGTTCGGATATAGGCACCGTCGGCCCGCGCCCCACGGCCTCGGGGCGTGTTGATGACGAGATCGATGCTTCCCTCCTCGATCAGGGTGACCGCGGTTCGTCCACCCTCGTCGATGCGCGCTGCGATCTCGTCGACGACCATGCCGGCCACGACCAGGGCCCGCGCGGTGCCTGCGGTGGCCACGAAGGCGAAACCGAGCTCGAAAAGCAGCCCGGCCACTTCCATGCCTGCGTCCTTGTCGCGGTCGGCGAGTGAGAGGAAGACCCGGCCGGGGCGACCGGTCCTACCGAGCAGCGTGGTGCCCGCGGCAAGCTGGCTCTTCACGAACGCCAGGCCCGGTTCGGAGTCGATACCCATCACCTCCCCGGTCGAACGCATTTCGGGGCCCAGGAGCGCGTCGGATTCGGGGAAGCGGTTGAACGGTAGGACCGCCTCCTTCACCGACCAGTGTCCTCGTATCGGCTCTGCGGGAAGGAGACCTTCCTCCCGCAGCTCGGCCAGTGACGCGCCGGCCATGACACGCGCCGCGACCTTGGCCAACGGGCGCCCGGTGGCCTTGGCCACGAAGGGGACGGTCCGCGAGGCGCGCGGGTTCGCTTCGATGACGAAGACCTGTCCGAGCTTCACCGCGTACTGCACGTTGATGAGCCCGACGACGTCCAGATCGGTCGCGATGCGGCGGGTGTAGTCCTCGAGCACCGCGATGGTCGCCTCGGACAAATTGGGCGGCGGGAGCACACAGGCCGAATCGCCCGAGTGGACGCCGGCTTCCTCGACGTGCTCCATCACGCCGCCGATGACGACTTCGCCGCCCGCGTCACGGATGGCATCGACATCGACCTCGGTCGCGTCCTCGAGGAATCGGTCGACGAGCACCGGCCGTTCGGCGGACAGCCCGCCCTCGCGGCCAAGCGTCCCGGCGACACCGAAGGTGGCCATCGCCCGCTCGAGATCCTCGTCGGAGTAGACGATCTCCATTCCACGTCCCCCCAGCACGTAGCTGGGTCGGACCAAAGCCGGGTAACCGATCCGATCGGCGACGACGCGAGCCGCCTCGAAGGTACTCGCCGTGCCGCCGGCCGGTTGTGGGATCTCCAGACGAGCGCAGAGCGACGCCCACAAGTCCCGGTCTTCGGCCGCGTCGATCGATGCCGGGCTCGTGCCGAGCACGAGTTCCGCGGGGAGGCGATCGGCCAGTTTCAGGGGAGTCTGTCCACCGAGGCTGACGATGACCCCGATCGGGCGCTCGGCCTCGATGACGTTCATAACGTCCTCGTAGGTCAACGGTTCGAAGTAGAGCCGGTCCGAGGTGTCGTAGTCGGTCGAGACGGTCTCGGGGTTGCAGTTGACCATGATGGTCTCGAAGCCGGCAT
>JAQCHM010000446.1 GCA_027730885.1 Actinomycetota bacterium
ATGGCGGTGTTTCGCGGGAACGCTGTCCCCGTGCCCCTTCCAGGAAGCTGGCGATTCGGGCAGCCAACGCTGCCGGCTGTTCGACGCCGCCGCGGCGCCCGGCGCCGGAAAGGGTGTCGATCGAAGCCGAGCCGAGCTGTGCGACCAACTCGGTCGCGGCAGCGACCGACGCCGCCTCCTCGTGTTCGCCGACCACGACCAGCACGGGGGCCGAGATGGCTTCGCCCCGCGACCCGAGCGTCCAGGCGGCTTGCGCCTTGCGGTCACCCAAGGTGGCCCGGGGATCGGTCTTCACCCACTCGGCGAACGCCTTCTGGTAGACCGCACGGTCGGTGTCGGGTGCATACCCCGAGCGATCGAACTCTCGGCGAGCACGGCCCGAGGTGATCGCGCTGAGCGACGCGATCTCGGTGTCGAACGCAAACGAGATAGCCGGGCCGCCGACGAGCACGAGCGCCGAGGCCAGGTCAGGGCGGGCGAGCGCCAGCTCGATGGCCACTGCGCCACCCATGCCTTCGCCGACGAGCGCCACCGAGCCGATGCCGAAGGCATCGAGCAAGCCTGCCGCGTGGGCGGCCATGGCTCCGATCGAGTCGAGCGCGTCGAGCCCACCCGACCGACCGTGGCCCGGCAGATCGAAGGCGATGGGGCTTTGCGTCGCGGCAAGGGCGTCCATGAGGTCGGCGAACCCGTTGCCGTTGCCCCCGGCGTCGTGGAGACACACCACCACGGATCCGAGGCCACAGTCTGGCGGGTGGCCCGGCAGGGTCGTGGCGCCTCGGTGTTGCACCAGCGTGGCCACGCCCCCAATGTTCTGATATTTCATCGGCACGCCGGGCACGCTAGCCGTACGGATCATTCGGCTCGAATTGAGGACGGCTTGGATCTAGTGTCCTCCCATGACTCTGCTTCGCTCCGAGACCGAGCTGATCCCGGTGCTCGACCTTCGCCCACTCGCCGAGCCCACCCCGGATGCCATCGATCATCTGGGAGCCGAACTTCGTCGAGCCCTGGAAGACGTTGGGTTCTTCTTCATCGTCAACCACGGCGTCGACTGGGACGAAGTCGAGGCGATCTACGAGGCAGCCCGGGCCCTGCACGCCCTGCCGGTCGACACCCTGCAGACCATCGCCATGAGCAAGGAGAAGGGCGGCTACCTCGGCTTCGGTGGTGGCACGTCGTACGCCTCGGAGATCGCGGGCGAAATCCGCACCCCGAACCTCAACGCGGCCTACTTCGCTCACATCGGCGGGTACCGGCAGGAAAATCAATGGCCGCCACTCGACGGCTTCCGCCCGCTCATCGAGGGCTACATCGGTCACGCCCTCGAGATCGCTAACCGGTTGCTCCCGGTCCTGGCCTCGTCGCTCGAATTGCCGCACGATCACTTCCGCTCGTCGTTCGTCGATCCGTCGTGCACCCTGCGCATGTCCCACTACCCCGTCGTCGACTACGGCGAGCACGACTGGGGCCTCGCTCCCCACACCGACTCGTCGATCTTCACCTTCCTGCCGGCCAACGACGTGCCCGGCCTCGAGATCCGCCCCGCGGGGCACGACTGGATCGTGCCGCCTGCCCTCGCGCAGTCCTATCTCGTCAACAGCGGCGACATGCTCAAGCGCTGGACGAACAACCGCTTCCGCTCCACCGCCCACCGTGCTCGCAACGCCTCGTCGAGGGACCGTTACGCCATTCCTTTCTTTTTTGGCGCGCGTGACAATGCCGTGATCGAGGCACTGCCCACGTGCGTCTCGCCCGAGAACCCGGCCAAGGCCGAGCCGATCACCTACGGCGATTACCAGCGCTGGTTCATCAACCGGAACTACGCCAAGATTACCGGCGAACGAGCGAACGAAACCGCACCCTGAGTGCCCCGGACCTGAACGAAACGAGCATCACCATGACGGACTCGACCGACGCAGCGACGACAACAGGGACGGCCCCGGATGGCACGCAGGCACAGCGCCGACGGAAGGGTGTCGATCTGCTGACAACGCTCAGCGGACTCGACCCGGCCGACGCGGCGAAGGCCGAACGCATGGCGTCGGGAATGGAACGGCGCCACGGGGCGCTCGGGTCGTTCGCGGTCGATCACGTCCTCGGGAACCTGTGGTCAAGGCCTCAGCTGTCGCGCCGAGATCGGAGCATGATCGTCGTCGCCTTCCTCGCAACCATCGGGTCCACCGAGGAGCTCGAGGCCCACGTCAACGGTGCCCTCAACCACGGACTCTCCGAAGCCGAGGTGCGCGAGGTCGTCAACCAGGTGGCGGGCTACGCCGGGTTCCCCATGGCAATGGCCGCGACTCGGATCGTCGATGCCGTTGTGATGCGCCGCAACGGTCTCGACCGACTGCCGGACAAGGAGGCGGCGGCCTCGCTCGACGACGACGCCCGGGCCCGCAACGCCACCGACGTCCTGGGCACCCTGTTCGGGGGTCGGACCTCCACCGACCCGGCAAACGCCAAATCCGGCACCTCAGCTGCGCTGGGTGGCGTCGGCGAGCTGGCCTTCGAATTCGCCTTCGGCGAACTTTGGTCCCGGAACGAGCTGTCGCGCCGGGATCGCAGCATGATCACCGTCGCCATCCTCGGCATGCTCAAGGCCGCCGACGAGTTGGCCATTCACGTGCCGGGAGCGCTCAACCATGGCGTCACCCGCGAGGAGGTCGAGGAAGTGATGGTGCAGCTGACGGTCTACGGCGGATTCCCCCGCGCGGTCGAGGGCATCAAAGCCGCACGAGCTGCCTTCGCCAAGATCGACGCCCGAGCTGCGTCAGGCCGCTAGCAAGCCCTAGCAGGCTGCGGAAAAGCGGGGCCCGTGGCGTGGGGTGAGTCTCGGCGGGTCTGATCGGCTGTTGTGGGTGGTGTT
>JAQCHM010000447.1 GCA_027730885.1 Actinomycetota bacterium
TGCCAGCCCAGGTTGCGTAGGCGTCCGCTTCGTAGAACGACACGTGACAGACCGGCTCATGTCGATCGAGCGGGCGGCTGCCGTTGAGTGTGTGAAGTCGATGCCCCGACGACGACTGACGCCAGTAGAGCGGGGATTCCCAGCCCTCGGCCAGTCGTTTGTGCCAGCCGTCAGAAAGCCAAATCTCCGGCCGGTGATATCCGTCGTCGGCCATGAAGTCGAGCCACTCACCGCAGGTGATCAGCCGATTGGCGAAGCGATACGGGACAAGGAGGGCGTCGTGACGGGGTCCCTCGTTGTCGAAGGCAAAGCCTGCGCCCGCACCGGGATGCCCGATGGGTACCACGCCACCGGCAACGTCGACCCAACGGATGGGGCCGGGGTCATCAGCCGACGCGGGGGCCGTCGAGCGATACGCAGGCTCGAGCGGATTGAGCGACAGGACATGCTTGATGTCCATCAACAGAAGTTCCTGATGCTGCTGCTCGTGGTGCAGCCCGAGTTCGATCAACGGCTCGATCTGGGCCAACACGGCGGGCGACGCCGACGAGATCAGAGCCAACATCCGTTCGTCGATCGCCTCACGGTACGCCGCAACCTCAGCGATGCCCGGGCGGCTCACCAAGCCACGCTGGGGTCGGGGGAACCGACTACCGACTTGCTCGTAGTAGCTGTTGAACAGGTACCCGTAAGCGGCATGGTGGGGCCTGAAGTCGAACTCGAACGGTGCCAACACGAACGTCTCGAAGAACCAGGTGACGTGGGCCCGGTGCCACTTCGTCGGGCTGGTGTCTGGCATGGACTGCACCGTTTGGTCCTCGGCCGAGAGGGGCCGAGCCAGCTCTTCTGTTTCGCTCCGGACCCGCGAAAAGCGAAGGCTGATGGCCTCGATGTCCGCCGGCGCGATCGTCACAGAGGGTTTCAACTCCGCGGGCCCGCCAGGTGTTCCCGGACCTCACGAAGAACTTCCATCCCCATCGGGAGTATGTGGGTACCGTTTTCGGCACCGCCTCACTCCCGATGCAGGTTGGGAAGGGGTCAGGGGGTGATTAAAAGATCCAGGAGTTGCCCGTTGTCGAGCACGGAGGCACCCAGCTCTCGAGCAGCCCGAGCGAGCTCGGGGTTGTCGGTGACCACCGCGATGGGCCATTGCCGCGGGTAGGCGTCGAGCAGGCCCGAGACGGTGTCAGCCGGGTCGACGTCGATGCCGGTGAGTCGGACTCTCACTGCGGGACCCACCGGCAGCTGGTCGTCGCCCGCCACGTTGCCGTCGAAGACGACGTCGGCCGCGGCCCCGGTGTCGGCGACCAGATCGCCGAGGTTGCCGACCAGGGCGTCTCGTCGCTCCATCGGCCCGAGCATGGGCCATCCCATTGCGGCCACCGGATCACCGTCGATCAACAGCACGACTTCGGACGTCGTCACCGTGTGACGGGCAATGGTGAGCGGATCACCGCTGATGACTGCCACCTGCGCCCGACGTGGCGCCTCAACAGCTGCCTGGTCGGCGGTGGCGGCGGACGATGACGCGACGATGTCCGTTTCCGGGTCCGCCGGTGCGACAGAGGATGCTCCGACGTCCTCGAACTCGGAAGCGTCGGACTCGGAACCGTCGGGAGCGCCCGCCCCGAGGCCGTAGGAAGCGAGGATGTCCTCGAGGTCGCTGGCCTCGTCGAGGGCGAGCTCCTCCTCGTCCTCAACGATCAGACCCCCGTCTGCCGACTCGGGGTCCTCGGATTCGGAGCTTGGTTCAGGTGCGACGGCCATTGGCGTGGGGTCAGCCGCAGCTTCCAGGGAGTCCGACAGAAGATCGAGACAGCGACCGGCCTCGGTGACGGCGTCGTGCACTGCGTCGGCTGACTGTTGGGTCTGACCGAACGCTCCCTCGCAGGCGTCGAGTTCGTCGCTCACGCTTCGCGTCGCCGACTCGAGCACCCGACGAGTACCTGACAGGCGAGCGTTCGCCAGATCGAGCTGTGACGCCAACAGGTCGCGTTCGGCCTCGACACGGCTCAGCTGGACGGCGAGGTCGCCCAACAGGACGCGGCGCTCAGCGTCGGCCGAGGCCCGTAGCCGCCGGACCTGTTCGAGCTCTGCTTCAAGCGCGGCGTAGCGCTTCGCCCAATCAGAAGCTTCGACATTGAGGCGCTGCCACCTTCCTGACACGTCAGCCAGTTCGGCCTCGAGGTCCGCGCGACCTCGATCGACCAGGTCGAAGCGTTCCTGCTGTCGGTCCTGCTCAGCCCGAAGCGCGGTCGCTTCGGCCGAAGCAGCGTCTCTCGACACGACGAGTTCGGTGACCTGGAGACTGAGCGCGTCTCGCTCGGCCGCGAGCGCCGCGTGATTACGTTGGTGGCTCGCCGCTTCGGTGCGGGCAGCATCACGTTCTGTCACGAGCGTCTCGGCATGGCCACGCAGCTGCTCGTTTGCTCGTTCCAGGGCAGCGGCCGAGGCTCGGAGCTCCACCAACTCGAGCTGGGCCGAAGCGAGCGATCCGGCCGTCTGTTGACCTTCGGCCAGACGAGCGTCGAGTTCGCTGGTCACCGCCCACAGCTGGACTTCGAGCGTGACGACTTGAGTCCCGAGGTCGGGCTCCGGCCGGTCGGAGATGTCCTGGCGGGCATCGGGCGCCGCGGCAGCGGACGGCACCGATCCGCCGATCTGACTTGTGGCCTTCGAACGGGCCAGGTGCTCGCGCTCCTCGGTCAATCGACCAACCAGATCCCGAAGGCCGGCCAGCTCGGAATCGATCGATTCGCGTCCCGGTTGTGCGCGCTGCGAACTGGGAGCGGGCGGCGGGGGTTGTTGCCGGGGCACGGGCCCGCCGGCCACGGGCGGAGGAGG
>JAQCHM010000448.1 GCA_027730885.1 Actinomycetota bacterium
GAAGTAGGTGGAGGTGCCGTCGGGGGTGACCCCGGCGCGTGTGTACGCCATGGTGAACTTGGCCGACTCTTGAGCGATGACGAGGTCGAAGGCGCTGACGATGGACAACCCGGCGCCACCGGCGGCGCCGCCGACGGCAGCAACCACCGGCTTCGGCATGCGGTTCATCCGATAGATGGCCCCGTGGAAGTCGGTGAGCATGTCGGCCGCGACCTTGGGGAGCGCAGCGCCGGCCTCGTGGAACTCCTTCAGGTCACCACCGGCGCAGAAGACCCTGCCTGCAGCCGTGACCGCTACGGCGTTGACGTCGTTGTCGAACGCGGCTTCGAGCATGGCTGCCCGCAGGTCCTTCGAGAAGGTGACACTGACGGCGTTCGCTCCTTCGGGGCGATTGAAGCGAATGTGGGCCACGTTGTCAGCGGTCGAATACTCGATGGTTTGAAGATCCAGGCTCGGCATCCCCTGAGCCTATAGGGCGAGTTCGGCTCGGATCCGATCGTGCGGGAACGCCGGCGGCGGTGCTAGAAGAGCGGGATGGATCAGAAACTTGCAGGCAAGACCGCGCTCGTCACCGGCGGATCGGCTGGAATCGGACTGGGTATCGCCTCCTGCTTCCTGGCTGCGGGAGCCAACGTCATGATCACCTCCCGCAAGGCCGAGAAGTGCGAGGAAGCTGCCAACCAGCTGATCGCTCTGGGCCTGCCGGGCGCCGTTGCCTGGAAGCCCAGTCACGTCGGCGACCCCGAGCAGGGCGCGGGGCTCATGGACCACACGATCGACACGTTCGGATCGCTCGACATCCTGGTGAACAACGCGGCCACCAACCCCCACAACGGACGGACCATCGACGTGCCGGCTTCGATGTTCGACAAGACCTACGAGGTCAACGTTCGAGGACCGATGTTGTGGACCCAGTACGCGTGGAACCGATGGATGTCCGAGCACGGAGGCGCGGTGATCAACATCGCATCGACCGGCGGCTTTGCGACCAACAAGGAAATCGGTGTCTATTGCATCTTCAAGGCCACGCTGATCCACATGACCAAACAGCTCGGCGCCGAACTCGGACCAAAGGTGCGGGTCAACTGCATTGCGCCCGGCCTCATCCGAACCGACTTCGCCCGGGTGCTCTGGGAAGGTGAGCGCGGCGTGCAGGTGGCCAACTCGATGCCGATGAAGACGTTGGGCGATCCCGAGGACATCGGCATGGCCGCCCTCTTCCTGGCCAGCGACGACGCCAAGTGGATTACGGGCCAGACGCTCGTGGTCGACGGTGGCGAAATGGTACGTGTCGATCAACCGGGCGAGTGAAGACCGTCGCATGATCGAGCCATCGGTACCTGTTCCCTCGACCGTCCACGAGCCGGTGTGGACGGTTCACGGCCTACTCGACGCCTATCGGCGGCGGGCGGTCTCGCCGGTCGAGGTCATCGACCAACAACTCGCGCTGATCGAGCGGACCGAACCGACCATCAACGCCTTCGTCTCGGTCCATGTCGACGAGGCGCGCGCCGCGGCCCGTGCCAGCGCGGAGCGTTGGGCCGCCGGCCGAGCAGTGGGCGACCTCGACGGGGTGCCTGTATCGGTGAAAGACATCGTTGCCATGGCCGGCCACCCGACCAGCGAGGGGTCGACCGCGGGGAGTCCCACCTCTGCGACCGAGGACGCTCCTCCCGTGGCCCGTCTACGAGAAGCGGGGGCCATTTTCCTTGGCAAGACCACCACGTCGGAGTTCGGGTGGAAGGGAATGACCGATACCCCACGGTTCGGCATCACCCGGAATCCCTGGAACACCGACCACACCCCTGGCGGCTCGTCCGGTGGTGCCGGTGCATCGATGGCCGCGGGCGTCGGAGCGGTGGCCCACGGGAACGACGGTGGTGGCTCGGTTCGGCTTCCTTCGAGCTATTGCGGGTTGGTCGGCCTCAAGCCCACGTTCGGTCGGGTCCCGCAGGCGCCCGTCGAGTCCAGCTTCATCACGCTCGTGTCGAACGGGCCGCTGGCCCGCTCGGTCGAGGATGCTGCGCTGCTCCTCAACGTTTTCAGTCGCCCCGACGTCCGTGACTGGTACGCGGTGCCCCATGACCGTCGTGACTGGCGGGTCGGACTGAACGATGGACTCGGCGGCGTCGGCTCGGGCCGCCTGCGAGTGGCGTACACCGACGTCCTCGGGGGAGCGACCACCCGTCCCGAGGTCGCAGCCGTCTGCCGTGCGGCCGTCGCTGCGATCGAGTCTGCCGGACACCCGGTGACGTCGGTCGGCGTCCTCTTCGACCCGCTGCGCCCGCATTTGGAGGACTACTGGAAGGCAGGCTTTGCGGCGCGCCTGCGGGTCATCCCCTCCGACCAATGGTCGGATCTCGATCCTGGTTTCCGACAGCTTGCTCAGGAAGGTCTTGCCGTCGACGCGGCAGGCGTGCAGGCCGGTCACGCAGCCAGAGTCCGGTTGGCCGAGACCATGCGCCGGTTCCACCAGTCCTATGACGTGTTGCTCACGCCGACCATGCCGACGGTGGCGCCAACGGTCGACACGGTATACCACTCACCCGAATTCGACCGGTGGGCCGACGCCGTGCCGTTCACCGTGCCGTTCAACTACACCGGACAGCCGGCGATTTCAATCCCGGTCGGAACCGTGGACACGCCCGGTGGGCAGCTGCCCGTCGGGTTGCAGATCGTGGCCACCCACCACCGGGATGACCTGGTGTTACGCGTCGCCCGGTTCATCCTCGACCTCCTCCGCTCGTAGCTCCTCGAGGGCCGCCCGAAGATCCCGCCCGCGGGCAAAGCCCCGCTCGATGCTCAGCCCGACAGCCTCGGCCGCTTCGACCCAG
>JAQCHM010000018.1 GCA_027730885.1 Actinomycetota bacterium
GGGGGCACTTCGTCGCCCTCGAGCATCCGAGCCGAGGATGCATCGTCGAGGGGACACGCTTCCGTCTGGAGGCCTCACCCGGTCGACCCCGTCGCCACGCCCCGCATCTCGGTGAACACACGTTCGAGGTGCTCACCGAGATCCTCGGGTACGACGGCGACCGCGTTGCCGATCTCGCGGCCGCCGAGGCACTCGGCTGAGACTTCATCGAGAGCGGGAACCGCTCGCCAACTGCAAGGCCGGCACCCCTCACCCCCGGGCTGCAAGACGGGAGACCCCCACGCGGGGGTCGCGGTCTTGCAGAACGAGGGAACGGGGTCGCGGTCTTGCAGAACGGGGGGCGGGTGAAGTGAGGTGGCGTCAGGAGGCGGTGGGGATGAGGGACTCGAATCGGAAGCCTTCGTAGGCGTTTGCCGCGATCTGTTGGCAACGGTCGACATAAGCGGGGAAGCCGGGCAGCGGCATGAAGACGCGGGGCTTGCCGGGGATGTTGGCTCCCAGATACCACGAGCTGCACGAAGGAAAGATCGTGCGGCCGGCCACCGAGTTCACATGGGCGACCCAGTCGTCGACGGCGTGACGCTCAGCCTCGATGACCGCATGACCTTCGCTGTCCATGTAGTGAATGCAGTCCATGATCCAGTCGACGTGTTGTTCGGTGGCGATGATCATGTTGGCCAGGACCGAGGGCGACCCGGGTCCGGTCACCATGAACAGGTTCGGGAACCCGGTCACCCCGAGGCCGAGATAGGTCACCGGGCCTGCAGCCCAGGTTTCGGCCAGCGACTCGCCGCCGCGGCCTCGGAGGTCGACTCTGAGCAGCGAACCGGTCATGGCGTCGAAGCCGGTTGCGAAAATCAGCACGTCGAACTCGTAATGGGTTTCGCCGGCCTGAAGTCCCGTGGCAGTGATCCGGGTGATGGGTTGGCCGTGCTCGCTGACGTCGACGAGGGTCACGTTGGGTCGGTTGTAGGTGGCGTAATAGTCGGTGTCGACGACCAGACGTTTGCAGCCGATCATGCCGGTCGGCGTCAGACGGTCGGCCACCACCGGGTTGTGCACGATCTCGGCGATCTTGCCGCGGACGAAGTCGGCAGCCAACTGATTGGCGGCCGGGTTGCGCATCAGATCCCGAAAGCCCGAGAGGAACATCGGGCCGCCTTGTTGCCAAAGGAACTCCATCTCCTCGTGGAACGCCTCGGGTGAGAGACCCACCGCGTTCGGGGCCGGCCGTTGGTAGCGATCGCCGAACGCTCCCGGCATGCGACGGTTCCGTTCGCGGAACGCTCCGTATTCCGCCTTGATCGCTGCCTGCTCCTCAGGATCGAGGGGACAATTCTGGGCGGGGATCGTGAACTGTGCCGTGCGCTGAAAGACGGTCACGTGGGCTGCCGTCTGGGCGATGACGGGGATGGCCTGGATGCCCGAGGACCCGGTACCGACGATGCCCACACGCTTTCCCGCGAAATCGACACCGTCGTGGGGCCAGCGCCCGGTGTGGACCAGCGGGCCCGAGAAGGTGTCCAGACCTTCGATGTCCGGGAGGTTGGTACTCGAAAGACAGCCGGTCGCCATGATCACGAACCTGCTGGTCAAAACCTCCCCGGCATCGGTGGTCACCGTCCAACGCAGAAGAGTTTCATCGAACACGGAGCGCTCGACCCGTGTGTGGAAGGTGATGTGGCGACGGAGGTCGAAGCGATCGGCGACGTGCTGCGCGTAGCGCAGGATTTCGGGCTGGGTCGCGTAGCGCTCGGTCCACTCCCATTCCTGCTGCAGCTCATCGTCGAAGTCGTAGGAGTACTCCATACTGTCGACGTCGCAGCGGGCCCCTGGGTAACGGTTCCAGTACCAGGTACCGCCCACGTCGGACCCCGCCTCGAAGCAGCGGACCGTTCGGCCCGAGGACGCCAGCCGGTGGACCAGGTACATGCCCGCGAAACCCGCCCCGACGACCACTGCCTCGACGACCACTGCCTCGACGTGCTTCTCCGGGCGATCTTGCTCGTTCTTCATTGTGACGAAGGTATCGGTGACGAGCGGCCCAGACGAACCTCCGCCTGCAGACACGACGAAGGGCGAATCGTCCCCAACCCGGCCACCCGCTCAACGGCGGCTCAGCAGCAGCTCGGCGATCCTTTCACCGACGACGATGGCCGGGATATTGATGTTGGCCCGAGGAATGCGCGGCATGAGCGATGCATCGGGGACGACCAGCCGATCGAGGCCATGCACCCGACCGGTGACATCGCAAACCGACGAGCCCGGGTCGGAGCCCATGGCCGCGGTGCCGACAGGATGGTAGTAGTGCTGGACGTCGCGCCGAATCGTTTCGTCGGAGAGGTCGCGGTGGGGTGCGTCGACGAGGACTGAGGCCAACGACGGGTGATCGAGCAGCGCCTCGGCCATGACGAGGCCGTCTCTGAGCGCGGCGAGATCATGACCCTCGGGATCCGACAGATAGCGATGGTCGATGACCGGGTGGACGTCGGGGCCCGGGCCCGAAGCCATGACCAGACCACGGCTCTCGGGCGCGACACATGCCACCTCCACCAGGGCTCGACCGTCGGTGAGCTGGGTCTGGGTCGAAGCGCACACCGGAAACAAGTGCAGGTCATAGACGCCATCGGTTGCCAACGACGAACATGCCTTTCCCAGGGTCTGCTCCTCCGACACGAAGCCCTTGGCACTCGCTTCGGCCAACCACCGCCGGAGTTCGGGACCCAACGCTCGACTGGCGTTGATCATCGGATGGTCGTGCAGATTCCGACCGACCTGAGGAAGATGGTGGGTCGGCTCGATACCTACTGCTCGGAGCTGATTAGTCGATCCGAAGCCCGAACGCTGCAGGATGAGCAGCGTGCCGTACACCCCACCGGCAAGGACAACCGTCTCCGCAACCAGGGCTTCCCGACGGCCGTCGCGAACGACGTGCACCACGACGTGGCCGGCGTGGTGTTCGACCCGATCGACGAGCGTGTGGTCGAACACGGTCAGCAGCGGCGAGGCCCGCACGGGGTCGAGGTAGGCAAAGGCGGCATTCCAGCGAATGCCCTCGAACACGTTCACCGGCTCTAGCCCGAAGTTCTCGCCCGCGTCGAGATCGCAGAGGTCGGACGCGAAGGTCTCGGTGTCGACGGGCCACCCGCTACCGACGGCTGCATCGAGGCACCGAGCGTGGAATGGGCCGGCTTCGGACGGGGCATAGGTTCGCACTCTCATCCGGTCGAGGACGCGGGCAAAGATCGGTCGTAGCTCATCGGTCGTCCACCCGGAAAGGCCCCAGCCGTCGTAGTCGGACCGGTGACCCACTGCAGCGATGGCGCCGTTGTGGGACGAGCAGCCACCCATGATGCGGGCCCGCTCGAACCTCCAGGGCGCTCGGCCGGAAACCGGCCCCGAGCTGTAGTCCCAGTCATGGGTTGTGGCCAGCATGGTGGCGTCGAGGATCTCGTTCGGCCAGCGACCCGAAGCGCGATGGCCATAGTCCGGTCCGGCCTCGAGCAAGGTGACCGCAACGCCCGCCTCGACCAAGCGCCCGGCGACCGCGGCTCCGCCACTGCCACCCCCGATCACGATGACCTCCTGGGCCGTGCTATCGCTCGTCCGCATCATCAGGACAGGCTAGGCCGACGTCCGGACACAGCCGAAGTTTGAACCAACCTCAAAGCGATTGCATGCATATACCCCCCGAGGGTATATTAATATTCGCTCAGGCGAGCCACCCGAAGCCGAGTCGGAGAGAAGAACCATGACCACGAGCACCATCACCGTTGTCGGAATGACCTGCGGCCATTGCGTGAAGGCCGTTACGCAGGAGGTGTCGGCCATCGACGGAGTCACCCACGTCGATGTCGACCTGCAATCGGGCCGCGTGACCATCGAGTCCGACGCACCCCTCGACGCCTCCACCATCGAGGCCGCGGTCGATGAAGCCGGCTACAGGGTCGCGAAGTGAACACAGGCGTTCGAGTGGCCATGTTCGGTGGAGGCCTGGCCGCGCTCGTAGGAATCGGCGCACTCGTCGGCCGCGCGGTCGGGCCCATCGACGCGGGAGCATCCGGGCAGACCGCGGCCACCGATCAGTCCGACACATCTGACGGGTACACGCTCACGGCCGCCGACACCCAGATCGACCCCGAGCCCTTCTCGTTCACCATCACCGATGCCGACGGTCGACCCGTCACCGAGTATGACGTGCTCCACGAGAAAGAGTTGCATCTGATCGTGGTGTCGACCGGTTTGCGGACCTACGCCCACGTCCACCCCGAACGAGGGGAGGGTGGCCAATGGACGATCGACTTGTCCGACCTTCCCCCCTGCAAGTATCGGGCCATCGCCGACTTCTCACCATCGGGAGGGACGCAGACAAACGTGGCCGGCGACCTCGTCGTACCGGGCAAGACCGCCGCCGAGCCACCGCTCCAACAGGCGCTCGCCGACCGGGTCGACGACCTCGACATCACGCTCGACGCAGCCGAATCCGACTGGTCCGAGGTGGTCATCACGGTGCGGCGAGGTGGCGAGGTCATCACGACCGAGCCTTACCTCGGCGCCGCGGGGCACCTCGTGGCCATCGAAGCCGAGGACCTCGCGTACCTGCACACCCATGCCCTCGACGAAATACCCGCTGGCCCCGTTCGCTTCGCGGTTCAGTTGGCCCCCGGCGCCACCCACGCCCTTTTCTTCGACTTCAAGGTCGACGGGGTCGTCCGTACCGCCAAATTCGTGATCGAGAACGAGGAACCTGATGACGACGGCACCGAACACGGACATTGATCTCGCCATCGGCGGCATGACCTGCGCGTCGTGCGCCGCGAGAGTCGAGAAGAAGCTCAACAAGATCGACGGCGTCTCGGCCACCGTGAACTATGCAACCGAACGGGCGCGGGTCAGGTTCACGGGCGACGATCCGCCGCCTGATCTGCTCGAGAGGCTCATCGCACAGGTCGAAGCAACCGGCTGCACCGCGGCGCGGCCCAGTGCGGCCGACAGGGCGGGCGGGGGCGACTCGACGGCCGACGGCGTCGCCCGCGAGGTCGACCCCGAAACCCGGGCGCTCCGACAGCGAGTGGTGATCAGCGTGACCCTGGCCGTTCCGGTGATCGTCCTCGCCATGGTTCCCCGCCTGCAGTTCGACGCCTGGCAGTGGTTGTCCCTCACGCTGGCCGCCCCTGTCGTCACCTGGGGAGCGCTCCCGTTCCATCGGGCAGCGTGGCTGAACCTCCGGCATGGCGCGGCCACCATGGACACCCTCATCTCGATCGGTGTCCTCTCCGCCTTCGGTTGGTCGGTCTACGCCCTCTTCCTCGGGACTGCCGGTCAGATCGGCATGAGCCACGGCTTCACCTTCACCGCCAACCGGTCCGACGGCGCGGCCCACATCTATCTCGAGGCTGCGGCCGGTGTCACACTCTTCATCCTTCTCGGCCGGTACCTGGAGGTCCGGGCAAAGCACCAGTCGGGCGCCGCGCTTCGGCTCCTCCTCGAGCTTCAGGCGAAGGACGTCGCGGTTCTGCGGGACGGGGCCGAGGTCCGCATCAGTGTCGAGGATCTGACGGTCGGCGATCGCTTCATCATCCGCCCCGGCGAGAAGGTCGCCACCGACGGTGTGGTCCGAGAAGGCACGTCCGCGATCGATGCATCGCTGCTCACCGGTGAGTCCGTTCCGGTCGAAGTCGGGCCGGGAAGCCTTGTGACCGGCGCGACCGTCAACTCCGGCGGCCGTCTTGTGATCGAAGCGACGAGGGTGGGGGCAGACACGGCGCTCGCTCGCATCGCAGCACTGGTCAACGACGCCCAGACCGGGAAGGCCCCCATTCAGCGTCTGGCCGACCGCGTGTCGGCCGTCTTCGTTCCTGTCGTCATTGCTCTCGCGGCTGCAACCATTGGCTTCTGGCTCGCGGCGGCGAGCACCGACAAGGCGACGGGTGCATCCACCGCCGGCGTCGCAGTGCTGATCATCGCGTGCCCGTGCGCGCTCGGTCTCGCAACCCCGACCGCCTTGATGGTGGGCACGGGTCGAGGGGCTCAACTCGGGATGCTCATCAAGGGACCCGAGATCCTCGAGTCCAGCCGACAAGTCGACACCATCGTCCTGGACAAGACCGGAACGATCACGACCGGCAAGATGGCACTGGCCGAGGTCGTGTCGGTCGACGGCGGGGACGCCCGGACGCTGCTGCTCCTCGCCGGCTCCCTCGAAGACGCGAGCGAACATCCGATCGCCCGAGCCGTCGCAGTCGGCGCCGCCGCGAAGGGTATCGACCTGCTGCCGGTCGAGGCCTTCGCCAGCACCGAAGGCCTTGGCGTGCAAGGCGTCGTCGATGGGCACGCAGTCGTCGTCGGCCGAGAACGATTCCTCGCCGACTGGGCCATCAGGCTCCCTCCCGAGTTGGCCGAGGCCCGCGACCGTGCCCAAGCCGCGGGTCGGACGCCGGTCTTCGTCGGCTGGGACGGCGAAGCCCGAGGCGTCCTCGTCGTCTCCGACACGATCAAGACGACCTCGGCCGACGCCATCGCCCAGTTCAAGTCGTTGGGTCTACGTCCCGTGCTCCTCACCGGGGACAACGAGCGGGCGGCCGGCGCGGTCGCGGCGACGGTGGGCATCTCCGAGGTGATCGCCGACGTCCTGCCCGAGGAGAAGGTCGAGGCCATCAAGCGTTTGCAGGCAGAGGGGAGGGTCGTCGCCATGGTGGGTGACGGCGTGAACGACGCTGCGGCCCTGGCCCAGGCCGATCTTGGTCTCGCCATGGGGACGGGCACCGACATCGCCATCGAGGCCAGCGACATCACGCTCGTTCGGGGTGATCTGCGAACCGCGGCGGACGCAATTCGACTCTCTCGGCGCACCCTCGCGGTCATCAAGGGGAACCTGTTCTGGGCCTTTGCCTACAACGTCGCCGCGTTGCCGGTGGCGGCCGCCGGCCTCCTCAACCCGATGCTGGCCGGCGCGGCCATGGCCTTCTCCAGCGTCTTCGTCGTCACCAACAGCTTGCGCCTCCGGAGGTTCCGCTCCCATGACTGATCAGCCCACCCGCGGCTACTCGATGGACAAGGACGACTACGTCAAGCGGCTCAACCGCATCGAAGGACAGGTGCGCGGCATCCGCCGGATGATCGACGACGACACCTACTGCATCGACGTGCTCACCCAGGTCAGCGCGGCGACCAAAGCACTCCATGCCGTTGCGCTCGGGCTGCTCGACGGCCACGTCCGCCACTGCGTGAGCCATGCCGCGGCCGCCGGCGACCAGGACGCGGCCGATCGGATGGTCAGCGAAGCGAGCAAGGCGATCGAGCGACTACTCAAGGCCTGACTGGTATCCGACGGCACGATGCGATCTACCATTCGGCCGTGGACCCCTCCTACGACGAGAGCACCGAGGCCTACCGCCAATCCATCAAGCAGTTCCTCGCAACGAATCTTCCCCGGTCGTGGCAGGGTTTGCAGGCGCTCGCTCCCGACCAGCGCGGTCCCTTCGCCGAACGATGGAGGGCTCTCCTCGCCGAGCATCGACTGCTCGCGCCCTCGTGGCCAGCAGAGTACGGCGGCGGAGGGCTCTCGCTGATCGAGCAGGTCATCGTCCACGAGGAGTTCACCAAGGTCGGCGCTCCCACGGGTGTCCCGACCGATGTGCTGAGCATCAACATGCTGGGCCCGACCATCATCCTCTGCGGCACACCGGAACAGAAGCAGCACTACCTGCCTCGCATCCTCTCGGGCGAGGACCGCTGGTGCCAGGGGTACTCCGAACCCGATGCCGGGTCCGATCTCGCCGGCCTGAAGACCCGAGCCGAGTTGGACGGCGACGAATGGGTCATCAACGGGCAGAAGATCTGGACCTCACACACCCATCTGGCCAATTGGATCTTCGTGCTCTGCCGCACCGATCAGTCCGCGACGAAACACAAGGGCATCAGCTTCCTGCTCTGCCCGCTCGACCAGCCCGGTATCGACGTTCGCCCTATCGTCAACGCCGCGGGGAGTCATGAGTTCAACGAGGTGTTCTTCACCGACGCCCGCACAGCAGCGGCGAACATCATCGGCGAGCCGAACGAGGGCTGGCGGATCACGAACCAGCTCTTGGCGTACGAGCGAGGCGGAGACTCGACCACCATCCCGCTGGTGGTGCAGGCCATCGTCGACCGAGTGATCGAGACCGCTCGCGAGCACGGCCGGCTGGCCGACCCGGTCGTCCGCCAGCGCCTGACCCTCCTCCAGGCTCGCGCATCGACGCTGCACGCATCCGGCCTTCGTACGCTCACCAACGCTTTGAGCGGCCAGCCACTCGGAGCCGAGTCGTCGCTCAGCAAGATCCATTGGACCGAGCTCTATCAGGACGCCACGATCGCTGCCATCGAACTCTGTGGAGCCGATGCCGCCGCGCACCTCAGCGCCGCGACCCATGTCCCTCTGCCTCCCGATGCGATGGGAACCACCGCCGCGGTCGAATGGGTGAACCACCTCCTGTGTGCCCGCCCGGCCAGCATCTACTCGGGCTCCAACGAGATCCAACGCAACATCATCGGCGAGCGGGTCTTGGGCCTGCCGCGCGAGCCCCAAGGAAGGGTTTGACCACTATGACGCAACGCAAACCGTTCCTGATCGATATCCGTCAGGCGGACATCGACGACCTCCACGAGCGACTCGACCGCGTCCGTTGGCCGGCTGACCCCGGTAATCCGGACGGTCGGTACGGGGCGCCGCGGTCGTTCATCGAGCCGTTGGTGCACCACTGGCGCCATGAGTACGACTGGCGCGCCGTCGAGGCCCGAATGAATGCCTACGAGCACTACCGGGTAGTCATCGACGGCGTGCCCATTCACTACATGCGGGTGCCGGGCAAGGGCCCGAACCCGACGCCGATCATCCTCACCCACGGCTGGCCGTGGACGTTCTGGGACCTGCACAAGGTGGTCGACAAGCTTGCCGACCCTGCCGCCCACGGCGGCGATCCGAACCAGAGCTTCGACGTCATCGTGCCGTCCTTGCCGGGCTACGGGTTGTCGGTCCCGCTCCAGACCACCGGGATCGACGTCCCTCGCATCGCCGAACTCTGGGTCAAGCTCATGGTCGATGTACTCGGCTACCAACGCTTCGGTGCCCAAGGAGGCGACTGGGGTGCCTTTGTCACCGGGCAGCTGGGCCACGCCCACGCCGAGCACCTCATCGGCGTGTATCTCACGCTTCCGGTGATTCCACGAGTGTTCGGACGCAACGCCCCGACACCAGACCAGTACGCGCCCGATGAACAATGGATGTTGACGCGCTCCCGAGAGATCGCCCCCAAGGTCGAGTCCCACATCGCGGTCCACCGACGCGACCCACAGACCTTCGCCTATGCGATGTCCGACTCGCCGGTCGGCATGGCCTCATGGATCTGGTGGCGCCGCCAACTGTGGTGCGACGGCGACGCGCTCGAGGTCTTCGGAGCCGACGATCTGTGCACCCTCGCTTCGTTGTACTGGTTCCATTCCGCCTTCGCCTCGTCCATCCGGCTGTACATCGAACAGTTCCGCGGACCGCAGGCGTTGGCCCACGATCGATCCCCGATCATCGAGGCACCCACAGGTTTCGGCATCTTCCCCAAGGAACTCATGTTCCTCCCTCGATCGGTCGCCGAGCAGCACACCGACCTCAGGCGCTGGACGGTGTTCGACCAGGGCGGCCACTTCGCGCCGGCCGAACGCCCCGACGACATCGTCGACGAGCTCCGAGCCTTCTTCTCCGACCTCCGTTGACCGACGACGGCTGTTCCTGGCAGGTGAGCACACCGGACTCGGGCCGGCAACGCGATCTGCGTCGCCGAGCGACCCAGCCAGTCCTGGAGCACATCAGCATTGTGCTCGCCGGTCAGCGAGCCCGCCCGGTCGGAGACCCGGTCCAGTCAGCGTCGACGTTCGGCGGGTGATGACCGCGCGAGGCGGACGGTGCGACAGCGGTCGAACTCGGTGCTCTCGACCAGCGCGACCTCGACAAGGCCCGAGACCCGAGCGTCCAACTGCTTCCACAACTGGCGCACGATCTCCTCCACCGTCGCCTCCCGTTCCCACACGAGCGCGGTGTACCCCTTCCACTCGCCGACGTCCTCGTGCGTCAGGTAATGGCCGACCCATGGTCGAACAGTCTCGTGCAGGATCTCCTCGAGGTCGTCTGCCGGGAAGACTTTGTCGGCGTCCAGATCCCCGGCGATGGTGGCTTCGACCGTCCAGGCGTGGGTGTGCACGAGTCCGTCGACTCGATGCCCCCAACGAGCGTGGATGGCGGCGGTCATGGTCAGTTGCACAGATGCCTCCCGTCGTGTCGTAAGGTCGGCAGTACCTCCAGGTCAGTCCGACACCGCCCCTGTACCGGGGTGCTGGACTGATGGTCCCACGGTCGATGAGCACGAACGAGCCTCTTCCGAACATGACCGACCAACCCGACAACCCAGCCGCGCTGCGTCGTCGGGCCAAGCAAGTCCTGAAGGACAACGACCGGGGTAGGTACACCGTCCCGAACCCGACCATCTACCCGTTCCAGTGGAACTGGGACTCGTGCTTCACCGCACTCGGCCTCCATGCCATCGATCCCGCCCGCGGGTGGCGGGAACTCGTGACCCTGACCGAGCATCAGTGGGTCGACGGCATGATCCCGCACATCGTGTTCCACCGCGACGACGACCGGTACTTCCCTGGACCAGCGATCTGGGCGACGGGCCACCAATCGCCCAAGGCGTCGTTGGGGGTGCTCACCTCAGGCATCACCCAGCCCCCCGTCCTCGGCCTGGTGCTCGAGACGTTGTCGAACCGCTCGGACCTGGACGATCCGACGCTGCGACCGATCGCAAGGCGGCTCGTCGCTGCGGCCGATCGTTGGCATCGCTGGTTCGTCGACCATCGCGATCCCGACAGACAAGGCTTGGTCGCAATCATTCATCCATGGGAAGCGGGTCGGGACAACGCAGCAGACTGGGACGACGCGCTGCAAGTGGTCGGGACCGACCAGCTCCTCCCCTATCGCCGCTGCGACACCGAGCACGCCGAAGCGGTCGAACGGCCAACGGACGCGGACTACGACCGTTTCATCAGCCTGCTCCAGACATTCCGCTCCCGCGATTGGAGGCAGTCGGAGCTCCACGACGCGTCCCCCTTCCGCATGGTCGATCCCGGGTTCAATGCGTGCCTGATCGCGTCGGATCTGGCGCTCGGCCGAGTCGCTGCTCGGCTCGGCGACGCCGATGTGGCGGCCAGAGCGACACGTCGGGCAAGGTCGAAGACCGCGGCGCTCGATCGGCTGTGGCATCCGGGTCTCGGCCAGTTCGTCTGCTGGGACCGGATCGTCGACCGCCGCTCGGACAATGCCTCGGTCGCAGGTCTGCTGCCCCTTCTGGCCTTGTCCGCTGCCGATCCGCGCTCGGCGATGCTGGCAACTCGGATCGAGCGGTGGATGGACGTCGCACCGTTCGGCCTGGCCAGTCAGGACCCTACCAGTAAGGTCTTCGACCCCGTGCGGTACTGGCGTGGCCCGTCCTGGCTCGTCGTCAACTGGTTGATCGTCAAGAGCTTGCTGGATCAAGGCCGGCACGACCTCGCCGAACGCCTCATCGAGAGCAGCCTTGCCCTGGTCGCGACGTCAGGGTTCCGGGAGTACTTCGATCCGACGACCGGTGACGGCCTCGGCGGCGACGGCTTCTCCTGGACCGCTGCGATGACGCTCGAATTCCTGGGACTGACCAGACAGTGCTGACCAGACCTACTTCGCCTCGCTGGCGCACAACGATGCCATGCTTCGATGGAAGGCCTGGAGTGCGGGCTCGTTACGGCCGTACAGCACATGCGTCTGAGCGCGTGAGCTGAAACCGGCTTGCGCCGCACGCGAGACAGCAAAGTCCTCGTTGAGGACCGTGCCCATGAGCACCGCCCAGTTGCGGTCCCAGTGCCGCTGCTCCTCGTCGGTATCGGGGGCTTTGGGCGCCAACAACGAGGCCGTCATGATCGATCGACCGGGGTCGGCGCCGTCGGGGTACATGCGCCACACCTCGAGGTGATCGCCCTGCCAGAGGAGGACGGTGTTCGGAAACAGGATGTAGACCGCGGCGACGTGGGGCATCGGGTCGACGAACGCCGCGGCCTCGGCCACCTCGGGAATGTAGCTGGACCGCACGGCCATCATCCGGATGTTGTGGCCGTAGGTGGTCGTCGGACCGTGGTTGCTGCGGATGAACGGCCCGATGGTCTTCGAATGCAGGAACCGAAGGTGATAGGTCTCGAGGAACCCGTCGATGGCGAACTTCCAGTTGAACGGCTGTTCAATGTGCTCTGACCGTTCGAGGACATAGGTATCTGCCCGATAGGCGGCAAGTTCGGAATCGAGTGGGCCCAGGGACTCGATGAGATCGGCCTCGTGCCAACCGGACGGAAGCCGCCACACGAGCCCGTGGCGCTCGACCACGGGAAGCTCGGTCAAATGCTTGCGAGCCTCGTCGAGATCAGGGAAGGCGTAGCTCTCGGGGACGGCGCGCAAGGTCCCGCTGGTGTCATAGGTCCAGCCGTGGAATGGGCAGGCGAAGCGGCGTCGACTCCCTGCGGCCTCGCAGACGACCTTGGTTCCTCGATGCCGACACACGTTGTAGAAGGCCCGCACCACGAGATCTTCGCCGCGGATGATCACGAGCGGCTCACCGGTCAACTCGTCGGTCACGAAATCACCGGCGTTGGGCACCTGTGCGCTGACCGCGATCACCATTGGTTGCGCGTCGAAGACGAGCGCCCGCTCTCGAGCGGTGTGCGCCGCGTCGGTGTACAGCGCGACGGGGTTCTCCATCGTGGAGTCGGCCATCGGCACCACCCCGTCACGGAGATGCACAGCCACCTCGGCGACGAAGCGTTCCCGTTCCAGCTGTTTCATGCTTGCTCCTCATCGTTCTGGCAATGCCTTTTCGTTCTGGCAATACCTTGGGGTGCGGATGAGGCGGGTAAGGGTCAGCCGTGGACTCCTCCGTCGACGGTGAACGCTTGCCCGGTGCAGTAGCTCGAACGATCACTGGCGAGGAACAGGGCCATCTCGGCGATGTCGTCGGGTGTGCCAAGCCGCCGGATCGGTTGTTTCGAGGCCATCCGGTCCTCCTTGCCGCTCACGAGGTCGGTAATCATGTCGGTCACGATCACGCCGGGATGGATCGAGTTGACCCGGATGTCGTACTTGCCGACCTCCTTGGCCACCGTCTTGGTCATGCCGGTCACGGCCCACTTCGTCGCGGTGTACGCGGTTGCGCCGAAGCCTCCTTCGAGCCCAGCGATCGACGATGTGTTGATGATCGACCCCCCGTTGCCGGCGGCGATCATCGCCTTCACGGCGGTGCGCATGCCCAGGAACACCCCGGTCTGGTTGATGGCGACCGTCCGGTTCCACATCTCGGTCGAGGTGTTGACGATCTGCGCCGGCTGGAAGATGCCTGCGTTGTTCATGAGGATGTCGAAGCGGCCGTGTCGCTCGACGATGCTCGAGACAACGGCGTCCCACTCGGCTTCGGAAGTCACGTCCAGGTGCAGGTACTCACAACCGAGCGATCTTGCGGTGCGCTCTCCTTCTTCGTCGAGGACATCCGCGATGACGACCACGGCGCCCTGCTCGCTGAACAGGCGGGCCTCGGCCGCCCCCTGCCCACGGGCGCCGCCGGTCACCAACGCCACTCTGCCGTCCAGTTCCCCCATCATGCCCCCTGTGCTTCGTCTCCTGATGCGAGAGTTCTAGCAGCCGGCGGAGCCGAGGATCGAGTCTGGAGTATGCCCTGGACTAGGATTTCAGCCATGAACGAGCAAGCGCCAACGGCCGGGATCGAAGCAAGGCTGGCCGTCATCGAGGCCAAGGACGAGATCCGTGAACTCACCGCCAAGTACTGCTTTGCCGTCGCTGAAGGCGACGCCGAAACCCTCATCGATCTCTTCTGTGAGGATGGCGTGTTCTCCATGCGGGACCGGGAATGGGTGGGCCACACGGGGCTTCGGACGCTCTACGACGGTGCAGCAAGCGGGGTCACCCCCAAGCCCTACATCCAGAATCACGTGATCCAGGTCGACGGCGACGCCGCCACCGGCCGGTGTGGCGTCGAGATACGCATGGTGAACAAAGGGGTGGCCAACACCGTTGCCGGCCATTACTCCGACACCTACCGCAAGGTCGGTGGTCGATGGTTGTTCGCGCGACGCGACTTCAAGGTCTTCCACTGGGTCCCCCTCGCCCGGGGCTGGGCCTGACCCTCCCTCCCCCTCCCCAATCCCGCATCGGGAGTGCGCGGGTGCCGTTTTCGGCACGCTGCCACTCCCGATGACCGATCTACCAGCCGAAGGCGTCCCGAAGGACCGGTAGCCGACAATCAGATCGGGCGGTCTCGGAGTTCGCTTACGCACCCCTCGACCGCCAGATCCCGATTGTCATGTTTGTCACTCGTCGTCAGCCAGAAGGCGTCAGTCAGACGGACAGCCTCACTCGGAAGCGATCACGGTGCCGGTGTCCACTTCCTGATCGAAATGGACGTCCTCGCCGGTGATCTCGGTGATCGTGATGTTCTCCTGAGGGGGTTCCCTCTCAGTTTCATCCGGCCCCCCTGACCGGCTTGATAGGGACAACCTACTGCTGTGCCGAAGACCACGCCTGGGGACAGCCCCTATCTCCCCCACCACCGATAGGGGAAGAGGGGCGACCCTCCGATCAGGGCCGCGGGGCCACCGCGATCATGGGGTTGGCGGCCGAGACGGTCACCGTCGCGGTGGACTCGGCCAACTCCTCGTTCAGCGATCGGACGGTGCCGTCGAACGATGACGCCGCGCCCGGCTCCAGCTCCAGAACGTCGGTGGGCAGCCCGATGCGGTCGAGCAGCGCGATGAATGGTTCGGGGTCGAGCTCCTCTACGTTGACCATGGTCCCGGTGTCCCACTCGCCCTGGGCGATGAGCACCGCCGCCGCAACCGGCGGAACGCCGGCGGTGTAGCTGATTCCCTGTGACTCGACCTCGGCGTAGGCCTGGGCGTGGTCGGAGACCTGGTAGATGAAGACCTCGCGGGGTTGGCCGTCCTTGGTGCCCTTGACGACATTGCCGATGCACGTCTTGCCGGTGTAGTTGGCCGCCAGGGTCTGGGGATCAGGGAACAGCGCCTTGACGAGCTTGAGCGGAACGACTTCCTGCCCGGAGTCGAGAGTGACGGGGAGGTGGGACAGGAATCCGAGCGTTCGCAGCACGGTGAACACGTTGATGTAGTGGTCACCGAACCCCATCCAGAAGCGGATGCTGTTGGCGTCGATGTTCTTGGACAATGAATGGAGTTCGTCGTGACCATTCAGGTAGACGGGCTGCTCGCCGACGACCGGGAAGTCGTAGCTCCGCTTGACCGAATGCGTCGGGAACTCCTGCCACGTGCGATCGATCCACGTCCACACCTTCACGAACTCCCGGAAGTTGATCTCCGGGTCGAAGTTGGTGGCGAAGTAGCGGCCGTGGCGGCCTGCGTTCACGTCGAGGATGTCGATGGTGTCGATGGTGTCGAAGTACTTGTTGGCTGCCAGCGCGCAGTACGCGTTGACCACCCCGGGGTCGAAGCCGGCACCGAGGATCGCGGTCACGCCGGCCTGGGCGCATCGGTCGCGGCGCTTCCATTCGTAATTGGCGTACCACGGTGGGTCTTCACAGACGATCTCGGGGTCTTCGTGGATCGCGGTGTCGATGTATGCAGCGCCGGTCTGAAGGCACGCCTCGAGCACCGTCATGTTCACGAACGCAGAACCCAGGTTGATCACGATCTCCGACCCGGTTTCGCGGATCAAGGCGGCTGTCGCGTCGGTGTCCATGGCGTCGAGCTGACGGGAGTACAGCCGTCCGGTCGGATCGGCCAGATGACCCTTTCGTCTCACGCTCTCGATGATGGCGTCACACTTGGCCTGTGTTCGCGAGGCGATGCAGATGTCGCCGAGGACGTCGTTCTGCATGGCCGCCTTGTGAGCAGCGACGTGCGCAACCCCACCTGCGCCGATGATCAACACATTCTTCTTCACGAGGGCTCTCCTTCTTCTGGCCTCACGACTGCTCTTCTCGCCTCAAGACAGACTTCGCTTGAAGTCGTCGTACCCGAACTGGCGGACGACATCGAGCGCTCCGTCGAGTCGTCGCACAGCGATTCCGGGGCGAGCGACACCGTTGAACCAGTTGGCCTTCACCATGGTGTAGCCCGCAGCGTCGGCGATGCGGACCTCGTCTCCGACCTGCAGCGGCGCGGCAAATCCCTGTTCGGCGAAGACGTCGCCGGCAAGACAGGTCCGGCCTGCCACGATGACGCGATGGGGGCCCGGCTCCGGAGAGGAGATGCGCGGGTTCGTGCTGTAGATGAGGTGGTCGAGCATGTGGGCTTCGACCGAGGCGTCGATGATGGCGATGTCGGACTCGTTGTGGACGACGTCGAGCACGGTCGTGACCAACTCGGCCGCAGTCGTCACCATGGCTTCGCCCGGCTCGAGGTAGACCTGCACACCGAAACGTTCGGCGAAACGCTTGAGCGCTGCGGCAAGCTCGGCCAGTGGATAGCTTGCGTTGGTGAACGAGATCCCTCCGCCCAAGCTGATCCACGCCATCCGGTGGAGCACGTCGGCGTACTTGACCCCGATGGCTTCGAGCGAGCCCGCCAACCCGTCGACGTCGCCGTTCTCACAGTTGAAGTGGAACATCAGCCCGCTGACGTCCTCGGCAACGGCCCGTAGCTCGGCCACGTCGGTCACACCGAGTCGGGAGAATCGGCGGGCCGGGTCGGCAAGGTCGAAATGCGAGTGGCTCAGTCCCGGGTTCACCCGCAGTCCAACGGGGGTTGCGCCAACGAGTGCACGATGTGCTCGTAATTGGGACACCGAGTTGAAGATGACCTTGTCGGCGAACGTCGTAACCTCGGCAACCTCGTCGGCCGAGTAGGCAACGCTGTAGGCGTGTGTCTCCTTCCCGAACTCCTCGTGCCCCAACCGCGCCTCGTTGAGGGAGCTACTGGTCGTCCCGTCGAGGTACCGACTCATGAGGTCGAAAACGCTCCACGTGGCGAAGCACTTGAGCGCCAGGAGGAGCTTGACTCCCGAATCAACGCGCAACTGCTCCGCAACCTCGAGGTTACGGAGCAGGCGGTGTTCGTCGAGCAGGTAGTAGGGCGTGGTGGGCAACGTCGGGGGGAGTGAGTAGGAAGCGGACCAGCAAGGCTACCAGCCCCGAACCGATCAGATTCCCGAATTCACTCCCCCGACGGTTGTCTCGTCAAAGGCCACTTCATGATGAGCTGAGGCCCGGTTTTCA